>CAMYSW010000034.1:0-13477 GCA_947297425.1 uncultured Porphyromonadaceae bacterium | reverse complement strand
CTTTTCTTTCTAAACTGGTGGATGCCGGGTATCGGCTGGCACCTGTGCTACATATTCACAACCGTCATAGGCTACATCCTTATGCTTATCGGAGGAGTGTATATGAGCCGAATGTTGAAGAACAACATGATGGACGACCGCTTCAACAACGAGAACGAATCGTTCCAACAGGAAACGGAGCTTCTGGACAACGAGTATTCGGTAAACCTCCCCACAAAGTTCTATTACCGAAAACGGTGGAACAAGGGTTGGGTGAATGTGGTGAACCCGTTTCGTGCCACGATAGTCCTCGGCACTCCCGGCTCCGGCAAGTCGTATGCCGTGGTGAACAGCTTTATCCGCCAGCAGATAGCCAAAGCCTATTCGATGTATGTCTATGACTACAAGTATGCCGACCTCTCCATCATAGCCTACAACCAGATGCTCCGGAACAAGGGAAAGTATATTGAGAAGTACGGTGTCGCTCCTAAATTCTATGTCATAAACTTTGACGATCCGAGGCGCAGCCACAGGTGTAATCCCATACATCCGGCGTTCATGACCGATATATCGGACGCATACGAATCGGCATACACCATACTCTTGAATCTTAACAAAACGTGGGTGCAGAAACAGGGCGATTTCTTCGTCGAATCGCCGATTATCCTCTTGGCGGCGATAATCTGGTATCTCCGGCTATATGAGAACGGCAGATATTGTACCTTCCCCCATGCCATAGAGTTCCTATGTCGCCCTTATGAGGATATTTTTCCTATTCTTACATCATACCCTGAACTGGAGAACTATCTCTCGCCGTTCATGGACGCATGGCTGGGCGGCGCGGCGGAGCAGCTTATGGGGCAGATTGCATCGGCGAAAATCCCGCTTACCCGCATGATTTCGCCTCAGTTGTACTGGGTTATGTCAGACAGCGAGTTTACCCTTGACATCAACAATCCGAAAGCTCCTAAAATACTATGCTTAGGCAACAATCCCGACCGTCAGAACATCTACGGGGCGGCACTCGGACTGTACAATTCCCGCATCGTGAAGCTGATCAACAAGAAGGGTATGATAAAGTCCTCGGTGATAATTGACGAGCTCCCCACGATATACTTCAAGGGGCTGGACAATCTCATAGCCACGGCGCGAAGCAACAAGGTTGCCGTGTGTCTCGGCTTTCAGGATTTCAGCCAGTTGGAGCGTGACTATGGGAAGCCGGAGGCGGCAGTGGTGATGAATACCGTGGGCAATATCTTTTCAGGGCAGGTGGTAGGTTCTACCGCCAAGACGCTCTCTGAGCGTTTCGGAAAGGTTCTCCAGAAGCGGCAGTCTATTTCGATAAACCGGAATGATGTCTCGACTTCGTTCAACACTCAGATGGATTCACTTATACCGGCGAGTAAAATCTCCACTCTCACGCAGGGTATGTTCGTAGGGGCTGTATGCGACAACTTCAACGAGCGCATAGACCAGAAGATTTTTCATGCCGAGATTGTGGTTGACAATGACACCGTGGCGGCTGAGACAAAGGTTTATAAGCCTATCCCCGTAATCCATGAGTTTGTTGACAACGAGGGCAACGACTGTATGGATGCTTGTATCAAAGCCAACTACGACCGCATCAAGGCGGAGGTGAGGATGATTGTCAGTTCTGAAAAACAGCGGATTGCCTCTGACCCGGCGCTGTGCCATCTGCTCAACAACAAGTGAGAAATTCTCCCCCCCATATACAAGGCGACCCCGGCAGCAATGTCGGGGTCGTGTGTTTCATATATGTAGCAAGCGGTTACTTCCCGGATTTTTCGATGTCGCGTTCTATCTTGGCGAGGAACACATCGCGGAGCTTGTCGATGAAGTCTGAATAGCTTTTCTTGGAGCGGTATTTCATATCAGCATAGCAGGTGTGGGCATATGCCTCGCTTATCTCCATTCCGAAGAAAGCGGCGAGTCCTGATATTACTTCGTATATGCTTACGCCTGTGTTGTTGTATGCCGCCTCGTGTATTGCTCTGCCGAGCTGCACTATGTCGGCTTTGCTGAGTTTCCCTTTTATGGCGAGTGATCTCAGTGCCGAGTTGTCTTTCTTGGTCGGAAGCGGCGGATGGGTTATCATCAGGCGTACATGCTCAATCATGCGACCGAGAAAGGAGATTGCGTGGTGGATGAATTTGGAGATTTCAGTGGCGACCGTCTGGAGTAATAATTGCAGTTCCTCCTGAACGTAGGATAGGGAGAAGTGGACATCATGCCAGATTACATCCGGCGCATAACACATCGCTGTTGTGGTTTCCTTAAACTCCGACAGCGAGATGCCCATAAGATCATGCCTCCCCTCCCTGACGTGGGCGAAGAATGATGATTGCAGAAGTATTAAGTGCTTCATATAGTTTGTTTTAATGTTTTATTTAGAATCACAGTGATAAGAACTATAAAACAAACCGGATGGATTATTTGAGGAATGTTAAAATATGGAAGTTGTTGATAATATGCGTATTAGGGTATTTGTTTAACGGTGTGTTAAAAAAGCGATTCAATCGGCAAACGCCTAATCCATTGGCGGATGCCTAAAAAATAGGCAAGATTGTGCAAGATAAAGTATAAAAATAGCGCACGTTTTACGCTATACTAATGGCGGCTCTGGTAATGCCGTGAACGATATAGGCAAACGTACGCTATGCGAGTGCATAGCATAAGTTCGTACCTATAGTGTCGTTCAATGTCAATTTACCAGATTTCCATCAGAACTATAGAGAATCTTATGTTATGTATTAGATTGTAATGACCGACTCTACGGTCATTTGTATTTACATTTTCAATGCAAAATTACGAATTTTTCACGGATTGACCAATTCGCTTATTTGAAATTTATGTCAATACCGTATTTCTTAATCTTGTTCTGGAGGGTATTACGGTTGATTTTCAGCAAGTCCGCTGCTTCCTTGCGCCGACCTCCCGTTTGTGTCAAGGCAGCGATGATGCGGTCCCTCTCGTCACCGTCATCCCTTAGAGCGAACCGTGGAGGAGGTCCGTTTCCGGGATTGTCAAAGTCCAGATCCTTTGCTGTTATCACATCTTGGGTTGCCTCGATTGCCGCTATCCTCACGGCATTTTTCAGCTCCCTTATATTGCCCGGCCAATCATAGACAAGCAGTTTCTTTTTCGACGGATTATCAAACCCGGTTATCTCCAGCTTGAGCTCCTCTGAATACAGGTCTAAGAAAAACTCTGCCAAAGGGATGATGTCGTCACGGGTGTCCCTTAACGGCGGTAGCGTGATAACGTATTGTGACAGTTTGTAATGAAGAAACGAACCGAACTTGACTATCTCTGAATTGGTATGCAGTTTCTTGTCTGCGATACTGATGAATCGGATGTCATATTTCTCGGTCTTCAATATCTCTGATATGATATTCAGTATATCGGGACTAATGAAATGGAAATGGTCGATGATGAGGGTGCCTCCGATTGATTTCCTCAACATCAGTTTCAGGTCCTCATAAATACTCGCAGCATCGAAATACTGGTGCTGAAGGACGAGGGCATCTATGATGGCGCAGGGTTTGTATTTTCGGTCGCTCTGACGGTAGATTTCCTCCGCGAGCGGCTCCTTGCCGACTCCGTTTTCTCCGACTATAAGGATGTTGAGATTTGTACGTGCTATCTTCCTTACCTTTTCCAATATCAGACGGTATTCCTCGCTTTGACGGGGAAATATCGGATTCTCCGGAGTAGTCAATGTGTTTTCGGCCGCGTACTTTTGAACTGTCTCAACCAGCGTTTTGTCGAGTGCCTTATATTGGATGATGTCGATTGCCCTGTGTCCGCGTAAAATCTCGTGTATCTGTGTAGCGTTATAACCGTCAATGATTCCTATTGCAGGATGATTTATGCCGTGCAGTTTCAACCAATCAATGAAATCCGTCGCGGTACCGTCGTTAAGGCGCATTGCCGTGACGATGACCGCGCCGGGTGGTAACTTCGCCGCCTCCGTTTTCCCGCTCTCGAAGCTCTCCACACAAACTGGGTCATATCCCGCCTTCATAAGAAGATTGGACATGACCCTGCTATCGGATACGGAGGCATCTACAATCAAAATCTTGTTCATTGCTTTGATTCTTTAGTCTTTTAAACATTATATAATAATATCTTTTAACAACAGCTCCCGACATCTCGCCGGGAGCTGTTGGAAATGCTATTAAATCTTTTCTACACACCAAATCAATATTGGATGTTTATTCCGCCATTGTTAAATTTAAACCTTTTCAAAAACATATCTACAACTTATATCCAAAGGAGATGAATATACTATGGCTTAATTCTCTTCGAGGAACATAGAATTTTATATTATTTCCCAATATTACATTTCGCCTGCAGGAATAATAATCAAAGTTGGAAATACCATAACCAACACCTAAAATGAATCGGTCAAAGGAAAAGTTAATATTAAATCTACTATTCCAATAAAACCAATTTAAACCATTATTCTTAAATTCCCTATATGCAATAGTTGTCCCCATATTCCCATTAAATTCTCTAATTTCATATGTAAGGGAGTTGCTAAATGGGCAAGCAAGGCTGATTCCTGCTGATGTTTGTAACCATAGATGCATATCATCACAAGTATTCAACCATAAGTCTGGTGTTCTGAGTATAATGGCAGGCTTGAAAACTATCCATCCTATATTTCGCTCATTATTCGTTAATTCGGCCTCATGTCCATCTATTATAGCTTGTCGGTTTGGTTGGTTATATTGTCTGGTAAGCTCGATGCCAAAAGAAATTCCCGAAAGTTTATGAAAATGCCATAACATTTCAGGCTCAATGATCCAAGCTTGCTCATTTGCATAAATACCTCCATGGACATTTGCGGAAAATCGATTAGGCACATTATCTCCTTTGAGTTCAAGAAAACAAATGCCTAAAACGAAAATGGATAATAGCAACTTCTTCATTCTATTTATGAATTTTTTTTGGTCGACCGCCCAAGACAAAACCTACTGCAATACTAAAATTATTATACCCCTTTCTGCAGATATTGAACTGTCCTGTAATCCTTATGTGCCTAATAATTTCAACGCCAACACGTGGTGCAAACAGCATAGAGACACCTTTTGACGGAAAATATCTATCTCCGACAACATCATTGAAAGCAACCCCTAAAGCACATCCAAAAAATGGATTAAAAATTCGACCTTGACGAATATTATAGTTAGTTAAAGCGGCAAATGAAAGGGTGCGATTAGTTTGCCACCTGTCATAGTTATCGCTATAGAGATGATTATATCCATGTCTGGCTGTGGAAAGGGCAATCATAAGACCGCAGTCCCATTTGGTGTTAGGGAAATTATAACGACCTTCAATACCAAAGGCTCCACTGATTTGAGTATTACTTCTATGATAGGATTCCAAAGGGAGTGTCAATCCTCCGAATATTTCTCCTTCAAATCGTTGGACCAACAGTTCAGAAGCGGTTACACTTATTGGCATAACCAATGCTAAGACCATTAGATAATATACGATTCTATTCATATTGATATCAATTAGTTGGATAAAAGATGTAACATTATACTTTCTCCGTTTGAGTACGGATATGGCATAAAACATAGAACAAGTAATAATATTAAGAAAATAGCTACTATCACAACTGTACCCCATCTAACAAGAGAGGATGGAACTTCGCCTAAAAGTTTTTGTACTTTCTCAGAGCGCAATTCTATATCATTGTTCTTTCGTTTAGTTTTCATTTGATTGTTAGTAAGGTTTAGTAGTCATATACTAAAAAGTATATGACTACTAAACGGTTGTTGTTTTCTATTTATCACTATTCTTAGTTATACGTGCGGCGAGCCATTTACCATCGTATTTAATGGCGCCAAATACCACACCTCTGTATAACTCAACACCATCATTACCACTAAATGCAACTTTTACAAGCTTAATGCTTGATCCAAGTGAGAAGCCGAACTCATAAGTGCCGGGGAACCATTTTGCATAGAATTTAGTTTCCACTGATTTCTTTTTTGTATGACCTTCAGAATACGGACCATATATTACATATGTGTCCTTATTGTTAAAAGCCATGAGTCCGGCTCGACTTTTATCATTATTAATAAGCCCTTTTACCATTCCGGTTGCCTTGTTCCATGCGAAATTCAAACCAGCGTTAAATGCCTTATTTAAATCATTGGTTGTGAAATCGTAATTTACATAAGGAATGGTAAATAGTAGTACGTTATTTTTCCCGTAAGGAAACGGATTCCATGCATGTGTCGGATATTCGTTCTTGTTATTAAACGGATTAGTAAATTTAGGTAGAGATGGCTGTGGCATTGTGTATTTTATAGTCACTGTTTCCCATCCTTGAACCATTTCTTGAGCCTTGATATTCCACCAAATACCACAGACTTTTTTCTGCATTTTAAGTTTAGTCCCAATATTTGCATATACAATGTAATTTTGGTCATAGAAATTCATAGTAAGTTTTTTCTTTTTATTGAATTTCTTAATAGCAACTACATTTCGTCCCCAGATTCCAGTCCAAGTGCGATGAAGCCAGTTGCCATCGCCTTTATCATAGTAATTTATGTCACGAATGTCATTCATAGGTATTACAGTTCCGTTGCTGAGTGTTATGCCATTAGAAGAAGACGTGCCTGTTGTATTACCTCCATTTGATGATCCTCCACCGGATGAATTTCCGCCGGTTGAACCTCCGCCGGTGTAACCGCCACCGCCACCATCAACAAGTCGGTCCTCAAACTGAACAAGTTGGTACTGAATCGGTCTGAAATCGACATTTGATGCGACCCTCATTGGCTGTCCTTCATTTTCGGGAGTAACCTGAATAGTAGATGTTACCGATTCGATAGATCTTAAATCAGCAGCATGGGAGACATCAGTATATGCAACTCCATTGGGAACATATTTGTAAACCGTCTGTCCAACCTGAATTTCTCTATCGGCATTAAGAAGTTGTGCAAACTGAATGTCTGCAATTACAGAGTCTGACGGACAAAACTCCAACTCTTCTTCGTCATTCGCTATTGAATCCAATTGAATAGGAGTCAACGATGCTATGACTTTTTGACGATTTGCCTCAACCAGAGAAACAAATGCCTCCTCATTGTTTGAGAGTGTAGCCGATGAAACGGCACGACTAGCAGGTTGAATACCATCGCCCATTTGGGCAATGAGCAGTTCGATTTCTTCGGGAGATGATGCAACAATTCTTTGCATACCCTCCTGCACGTTTTGAGGATTCTCAGCCGGTATATTTTCCTGCTCCGGCTGAATGACATTATCCTGACATGCTGTCAAGATAGCCACTCCCGCTAAAAGAAAAATAAATTTCTTCATCTTTCTAAGATTTAAAATGTTAACAATATGGTTTATTATAATTAAGTTATTGATTTTGTTGCCGTACTTAAATTTCGATACAATGAATGTTATTTCAAGATTGCGGAGGCTGCGCCTGACTGTTCACCTATTTCATTGCCGCGTTGTACTTTCTTTCCATAGCCGAATGTGTAAGTGGCTGTGAAGTTTATGCGAGGGTGTGATGATGTGCCGATAATCGTCTGACGCTCGTTATAATATGGTGAAACTGTTGTGTTGGTCGCACCGTCCCAGCCTTTATTGAAGAAGTTGGCTGCCATTACGCGCAGATTCCAATTGGCGTTTGCCCAACCGAAAGTCACACTATGGAAATTCCGATCTTTATTTATCCGGGGAGAAGCAGTAAACATGCTTTTCTTAGGACTCTCGTAATAGGCTTGAAAATAGAAGCTGTCGAGATAATAGCTTGCCTGAGCCGTAACCCGGAACGAATTGCAGTTATCGTCGAAAATGCCGGTTGATTTGTAGAATGATTGACTGGGATTGACGTAGAGCTGGAGTTTTCCGTTGAGTAGTTTCCAGTTGGCAGCCAATCCAATCTCACCGTTGAGATAATCACCGTCGTTGATATATGACCGTAACAGGGCTTTCCCATCCTGATATGGTGTATAGACAAGCAACTGACGGTCATACATACCAAAATAGCGTCCGTAGGCACTCATGCCGAAAGCATTTGACGGCATCCAAGTATATGCGAGGTTTACTGTTGTGTGTCTACAATTGTCCAATAATGGATTGCCGGTAATATACATAAGTTCATTCTCTCGGAGTAAATCTGAAGATTTCTCCGATATGCCGGGGCTGTTTGTAGCATACTGGAAATAGGCGGAGAAACTGTTTCGCTGATTCGGGACGTATCGCACATTTATGTGTGTGAACGGATACGTGTCACTGTTCGTCTTACCATTTATATCGCTGTTTTCCCATGCGAAACCGGCATCAAGGTTAACTGATATTTTCTGTGTCTGGAAATTATAGCCGACCATTCCTGCGGCAAACGCGTTATGGAATTTGTCCCTATATCCGTTGTCGTCGGTGTATTCAAGACGGTTGATGTTGTCACCACCATTGCCTCCTAACATTACGGAATGTTTTTGCCCAAAACTTTTTCGGATATACAAATTCAGACGATAGTTGTAAGCATCCTCTTTAGCATGGCGGTATATCGTGGGCTGAGATGATGCCGCGTAATCGGTATAGTCATTGCCGTGGGTATAGTTGAACGACGGCGAGAAATCAATCGAAAAGCCCTTTGGTAAAGCGAAGAAATATGTTCCTGAATAAGCGACTGAATTGGAACGGTTCGGATTCTTTCTGTCAAAAGAATATCCCTGAGCAGAATTTGGTGAATACTCCAGTTTGCCGGAATATTCATTGGTTGGCACGCCTAAGTTTGTAAACGCAAGCAGATTGCGTATCTGAATCTTGTCGCTATTGTAGGTGGCGCGGAAAGTAACGGGATATTGATTCTGCTTATAATGTGATGATTCAAGAGTCTCCTTGCGTGTTACGGAATATTCCTTGCCGTCGTTATCAGTAAGGCGGTAGATGCCCTCAGTCGTGTTGCCAATATGATGGTTGTTCCAGTTATTGGCACCGGCAAACAGGTCGTAAGTCATCTTCTTGTAAGTAAACTTCGAGAAAATGTTGACACGGCTTGACAGACCTACAAGGAAATTTTCATTTGCTGTGATTTTGGTATAACCGCCGTAGGCGTATTCCTGCACTATGATATTGATTACTCTCTCTGCTCCACGGAAACGAGGGTCGGTAGGAAATTCCAGATATTCCACACGCCTCACATCAGCTGTGCGCAGTCCCTCCATTTCCTCTTTTGAGGCTTCAAGGAAGTTGATGTAAATGGCTACGTTGCCGCCGACATTGTCTGTCACGGTCTCATCAATCGGATTTATCCTTATTTGGGGAATAGCCATCTGCCGGAGAAGATCCACTGCATTTTGAGCCGCATTCTTCTGCTTACCCGTAGGTGTATATGTTGACTTTGCTGACGAGGTGCGTTGCATCTGCGCTTGCACAACTACTTCATTCAGCTCTTGTGTCTTTAACGTGTCGGCATGTTCCTGAGCATACGATGATAAAAAGATTGTCATAGGCACAAAAACAGATACCATTATCCTTTTTACAAATATTGGGTGATTCATATTTATTATTGGGGTTAGAGTTTATAATTTAGTTTCCTAATTCAAGCTGGTTTTTAATGAGTTTATAGTATGCCCCTTTTCTCTTTATAAGAGTTGCATGGTTCCCAGATTCAACGACCTTTCCGTCATCGAGGACTATAATCTGATCTGCGTTCTTGACAGTAGATAGACGATGAGCAACAACAACTACAGTTCTTCCTTTGTAAAACTCATCAAGATTTTCGACAATGGCACGCTCATTCTTTGCATCGAGGGCATTTGTCGCTTCATCGAGAAAGATGAAATCAGGATTCTTATATACAGCTCGTGCAATCAATATACGTTGTTTCTGACCTTGACTCAATCCTACACCATCGCGTCCGATTATCGTGTTGTATTTCAGTGGTAGACTCATTATATAATCATGGATATTGGCAATCCTTGCTGATTCTTCAAGTCGCTCCACAGCAATCTCGCCGTCATCGACTGCTATGTTTCGGGCAATTGACTCTGAAAATATGACACCATCCTGCATTACAACTCCACAATGACGTCGCCACCATTTGATATTATATTCTCTTATGTTTCTCCCTGCGATAGAAATCGAGCCTGAGATTACCGGATAGTAACCAAGCATCAGCTTTATCAACGTGGTCTTCCCACTTCCTGAAGCACCGACAATTGCAGTCACTTTCCCTTCTGGAATATAAAAGGAAACATCTGTTAGGGTCTTTTTAATGGCATGGGGATCATACATGAAATTGACACTGGACAGTGTTAGAGATTTTTCTGTATTAAATTCGGACACTTGATTTTCATTAATCTCTTCATTCTTACCTTCATGTATTTCATTTATTCGTTCAAGGGAAATTTTGACATCCTGCAATGAGTATATAAAAGACATTAATTGCTCTACTGGAGAGTTGAGTTGTCCTATTATATATTGAATTGCGAGCATTGCTCCCAATGTCATCTGTCCATTGATTACAGCTGTGGCTGCTAATACTGTTATGATTATGTTCTTGACCTCGTTTAAAAAGATTGAACCAGCCTCCTGAGTCTGTTGAAGTTTTAGCGACTTCATCTGTACAGTGAATAGGTCTGCTTGAGTATCTTCCCATTCCCATCGACGACGTTGTTCACAATCCTGCAATTTGATCTCCTGCATAGATGTGATGAACTGATAAGTTTTATTTTGATTCTTTGCCTGCTGCTCGAACAGTTCATAATCAAGAACCTTACGTCTTTTTAGAAAAGACGTTATCCAAACTCCATATAAAACACTACCTGTTGCAAAGACTCCAAATATCAAAGGATTGTAGATAAGCAGAACGATACCGAATATGATGAAACTTAGAAATGTGAAGATTACGTTAAGAACTTGTCCAGTGAGGAAGTTTTGTACGCGGGAGTGGTCTCCAATCCGTTGTAAAAGATCACCCATAAGCTTAGTGTCGAAAAATGACATGGGTAATTTTAGTAACTTTATGAAAAAGTCACTTACAAGAGAAATGTTAATGCGGATAGATATATGAAGGAGTAACCAACGTCGAATGAAATCAGTTGCTGTGCGCCCAATCACAATCATCAGCTCTCCTAACAAAATAAGCCAGATAAATTTAATATCGTTATTCCGTATGCCAATGTCTACAATAGCTTGGGTCAAAAACGGAAAAATCAACTGGAGTAAACAACCAAGAATTAATCCAGCTATAATCTGAATAAAATATTTTTTGTACTGAATCAAATAATTCGATAGAAATCGAAATGATCGCTTTTTGGGTGAATATGCAGTAGAATCACATATAAATTGTTCATTGGGTTCCAAAAACATAGCTATTCCTTTAGTATTAGAATCGCTGCAATCTGAAGATTTCCAATGATTTTCAAATTCAAGAATATCATAATTTATTAATCCTTTTGCGGGATCCGCAATATAAAATTTTGATTTATTCTTTACTTTATATAGAACTACAAAATGATTCTGATTCCAATGTAAAATAGCCGGAAGATTTTCATCATCCAAGTCTTCAATATCCACATTTCCTATAAATGTAGTAAACCCAATTTGTTTTGCAGCATTACTCATGCCAAATATTGAGACGCCCTCTACGGTAGGCGCACATAATTTGTCAAGAAGTTGCATGTCAATTTTTTTGCCATAAAAACGGCAAATCATATTTAGGCATGCAACGCCACAGCCCATAGAGTCTTGTTGAGCAATAAATTTAAATTTAGCCATTCTACAAATTGGTTTTATATAACAATCTGCAATTCTATTGATTCTGAACGTTGTGTTTAATCATATTAATCAAACTCTGCTCAAATTCCATATCTTGATTTTCTATCTTGCAATAAGAGTGTCCTTGTGCAAAATCTCTTGGGCATATTCCCATGCACACTGGTAAATATTTACATTTCAGACATCTCTCATTTTTAAATGATGGTTGACAATATTTTTTATCAAAATCATTTATCCATTCAATTTGACCTGTTCCTGAAATATATCCTTTTGATTTATCCTCATACAAATCATTACATGCAGTACATTTTACTGTAGAGCCATTATAGTTAACAGCACAATAGTATTTTTTATTTGCATAGCATGGGATGAAGTTTGTAACGGCATCAAACCATGACACTTTATAACCATTTTCTTCAAATAAAGTTAGCAATTCAACTCTATTCACATAGGAACTTTTGTCTATAGCTTCCTGCCATACCTTTTTTAGCGATATAACAACAGATTGACGATTCGCTGGAGTTATGAATGAATTTACCTGATTTACAATATTATACGTTAAATTCGTATGAGTGTAATTTATTCGCAAAATCATTTCTACATCCTTATTCTGCGTCAATATATTGTTTATATTGGTAAGAACATGATTGAATGTAGACGAACATCCTTTTTGAAATTTTACCTTATCATGAAATTCTCGGTTTCCATCAATCGTTATTTGAAATCGTCTAAATTTCAATTTATCCAATTGTGGTAGAATTTTACTTGTCAAATAAAATCCATTTGTAGTCACAGAATTAAAGAATGGTATTTTAGCCTCGTTACAAATTGAAATCGCATATTCGGAAATGGGTCTGATTACTTTGTCAAAGTAAAGGAAAGGCTCACCCCCAAACCATTCAATATGTAGAGTATCAAGATCCAGATTCTCAATAACGTATTTTATATGTCTTTTGACTAATGATATTACCTCCTCGGTCATTAAAGAAGGTATATGGTCTTGAATGCAGTACCAGCACTTAAAATTACAATTAAGTGTTGGTAGAATGACCATATAATAGTCTTTTTTATTGATTGCTTTAGTGTTCTCGTTTATTACAAGCTCCAATTCGTTCACTCCGTCTTCAACGATAAAGCCTCCAGCTTGCAACTTGTCATATAGTTTTCTTGGCAGCTGAGATATGGCTGCTGGAGATTTTAGTATTTCTTTTATTTTATTGCCTAAATCTAAAGGCAATAAGAAATACTGATGAGAAAACCCATTATACCAATAGGAGTATTCATCATCCGTGATAATATAGTTATATATGCTTGACTTCATATTGATTGATTTAAATCAGAGGGCAGATGACGAATTTAATTATTGAATATGTCAATTATATTCAATGATGATTGTCAAAAATGCCCCCTGATTGCTAGTTCATAGCTCCGATCTTACAGTAGATACATTATACATGATAGAATCCGGAGGACTGTTGTGTCTGTTGCCCTGTGGATGGCTGTAAAACCACTGTACATGCACAGCCAGTGGCATTATTGGGGCATTGATTCTGAATGGTCTGAGCTTCTGCTTGACCACCTCTCACTTCAAGAGCTTCTAAAACAGAAAGCTCTTTGGCTGAAAACATTAATTCTTTCTTCATTGTCGTTAAAGAAAATAATACCCTACTCTCAACTGGCAAGTGCAAAATTAGCTATTTGACGAAAGAAAACATTT
>CAMYSW010000033.1:0-13549 GCA_947297425.1 uncultured Porphyromonadaceae bacterium | reverse complement strand
TACAAATATAATTGCCTGAAAATTTAGCTGTTTAACAGCATGATTTCAATTTTTTTGTCATGTACTAAACTAATTTTATTATAATCCTTAAGTAAGTGATTCCTTTAAAGGGATAATAATACGTGTTTAATGTGATCCCTTACTTATTAATTATCATTAGAATAAAGATTGATTGAATCTTTATATGGGGTATGTTTTTTATTATAATCGTCCCGTTGATCATAACTAAGAGTATTACCTGTCAATACGTACCATATATAATTAGTGTAAGGCACA
Source organism: uncultured Porphyromonadaceae bacterium (assembly GCA_947297425.1). GTDB lineage: Bacteria > Bacteroidota > Bacteroidia > Bacteroidales > Muribaculaceae > Lepagella. Next base: position 13,273 of record CAMYSW010000033.1, on the reverse strand, counting down.
TATTTCCACCCGTTCATACTAATATTTTTGTACCCGATAAAAGATGAATAAGAAACTATGAAAAACAGATACACAAACTGACTTCTATATTTAAATGCTTTTATCAGACAACTTATGCCCGCACAATAAAAAACCACAAAATATAGTTGAAGACGTCCGAAAATAGCTAATGCAATCCCAATTCTGAAAATTATTACAAACAATAGTGAGGCATTGAGTATTAGCCTACCATATTTCTCTTTCTCAATATTTCCCCTACAATACAATAAAAAGAAATACACAACAACCTGTAACAATGTTCCGAGTGAAAAAGCCTTACCGACAGAATCCGGAGTATCCCCTAGAAGATACCATGTAACCTTATTCAATATAAAAGGATTTATACCACCAACCCGAACCAAAGTATCCTCAAATAACCCGGGAACTCCAAAAAACACAAACACTATAACGAAAGTTATGATATATGCTTTAGTGCTTATTTCCCTATCTAACACAAAATATAATAATGGCAAAATTAATGCCGTGACATGGAATGAAGACGCTAAAACACAAAACAATAAATACATCTTGAAATTCCGGCTAATTATATATCTCACGCCAAGCAAGAATATCGCGGCTGCTATGGCATTACGCATCGGATTATCTATAAAGATAAAGAATCCAGCTTGAGGTAGAAAAATAAACCATGTAAGATATATAAACCGGCTTGCATACTTATGTATAGCGTATGATATTATGACAAATATAAATAACTTTGTAATTATAAAATATGGCCAAAAAGATACACCGAGAACTTTCCATGACAACATATAAATATAATATCCGGGCTCTGTATGATTATTATCAAACAAATGATTAAAATCTATATCATTATAGAAAAGCTCATATATTCTCCAGTCTGATCCGCACATATATCCGAAACATAGAAATAATGCAAGCACAACATTGTATGCCCAGAACCATCTCTTAGAATCTCGTAATCTTGGTGTAAGATATGAGATCAGCGCCAGACTCATGAATGCGAAATAGACAATCATAATGTATTAAATCATAATAGAAACCTTTTTAAACAAATTCCTTGCAAGAATCAACACATACTAAGAACCTGTTTCAATAATTCTTGACAGTGTCGCCCCAATTGTTTCTGGAGAAAATGATTTTTCTATTTTATAACTTTTCGCCATGATCTCTTTCATAATCTTAAACGAGTCATCGATTAACTCCTTTATATTTTTGACAACAAAACAGTTATCATATTTATTCAGAAGGTTTTCAAGACTTGGTTCTTCCGGTTCAATCAGACATAACACAGGGAGCGTGGTTCCAAGATAATCAAAAAGTTTTCCCGGAATCTGAGAAGAATTATTCCCGTTTGAAACAAATAAAAGAATATCAGCTTTTTTATATACATCCAATACGCTATCATAATCTATGCTTTCATTAAATCGCACACTTGGGTATACACTCAAATTACGTATTGTCTCATGATTATAATTCCCATAAAGATCAAGTTTAAATCTTTTTGAATGCTCCGCATTATACCTCTCCATTGACTCACAGAAATCTTCAATATGTCTACCTTTTGACAACACTCCCGTATAGACTATTGAATATTCAGGTTTATTTCCAGATTCAGCATTCGAACATTTATATACAGGTTTATAGAAACCTCGCGGTATATAATGCATTTTATCAGCCGACTCTTTATAGATATCCTGCATGACATTTTTCGTTAGATCTGAAACATATATAATCTCATCTGCTGCCTGGAGCATTTTTCTCTCACATATTCCTGCTTTTCTGCGTTGCACCCAACTTAAGTTGATATCAGTCGACCAGGGATCCCCCCACACTTGAATCCACTTTAGATTCGGACATCTTTTTTTAAAACCATAAGCCACCATATGTGAGCTTTTAAAATCAGAAGAAGAAACAAGCGCATCATATTTATTAAGATCAATACAATCCACATGTTTTTTCCAATTCTTACAAACATCCGGGAAAAACATCAAATCCCTTATAATATGCCTTAATCCTATTAGAAACTTGGGAAATTTCACAGACTGCTCTTTGCGAGTCAATGATAACGCTTTCAATTCAGGCAGTTTTGTCCTTATTACGGGAGCTTTGTTTTGAGACATCAGAAAAGACGACCGCATGAAATCAGGCCATTCAGGAGTTAACACTTCCACCCGATAACCATTTGCAATCAGACCTGAAACCCATGCGTTATTCCTTATAGCCGCAGAATTTGCCTTCTGCTCATAAGATGTTGTAACAAACAATATTCTTCCTTTTTGATTTCCCATAATTACTTTTTGAAACGATTCATCTACATACTGAACTTGCTGACTTAAACCGCAATTTTGATCTTTTGACATATATACCTCATTGTGTCCTTGTTAAACAAGAAACTCATGGATACATAACTTGCCATGAAAATTACAAGCACAATTATGAATGCAAGCACATTATCAAGATTGAAATTCCAAATTGGCCACGCGACTAAACCTGCCAAAGTTGCTGCTGCAGCAGGTACTATCTGAGCATTGAGATAGCGTTTGAATGAAAGCGGTATAAAGCGCTTGATTGTCAACCTAAAGCCAACATAAAAAGTTAAGATAAATGTCCCGATGGTCATTGCTGCAACATATTCTAAAAACGGCAGTCTCTGACTTAAAAAGCAAACACAAAGTGTGATTGACAATCTAATCAAATTCAACATCAATCCATTTTTAGTTTTTCCTTTAACCACAACAAGAACCCCGGTGAAACTGCCTATAGATAAGAATGAATAATAAATCGCTAAAAGAGTCAACAAAGAACTCTGACTTATATAAGCAGATCCGTACAAAACGCGTAGCACTTCCCTTGAAACGATAGCCAATAATATATATATCGGATAATTTATCGTTGAGGCAACCCTAATCATCTTAACAAAAGCATCTGATATTGCCTTGGGATTATCTTGAAGCAATGCGAGTGTGGGTACAGCAACTTTCACTATAATCGGGTTCACAACCGTAAATATCCTTTGAGCCAATTGCTTACAGAGTGTATAATATCCCAGCAATGTCAGTGAGAAATATGAACTTATGAACATGGTATCAATTTCTCTGGAAAAAAATTCAACTATTGAGCCAAACAGCTGGTATAATCCGACTGAATAAAATTCTTTTATTGATTTTAAGGAAAGAAAAAAACTGAGCTGGCTATTCAGAGACGGAACGCTAACCATAAGGAAGATTGTTGTAAACAATGAAGAAATCAAAGTGCCATATACAAGACTATATACTCCAAATCCGTTGATTGCCAATATAATTGACCCCACGCACATTACCAAACTTCCAGACATCTCAATAATAGACATTTTCTTAAATTCAAGCTGCTTTTGTAAGTATGTCCTATGAAGACGTGAAATTGAAATTAGCACTATATTAAGACTTAACCAACCTATGACACTGCCCACAACGGAATCATGATAATAATCAGCAATTATATTCCTGAATAAGAATATAATTGCTCCGATTAACACACCGATAATCGCATTAGCCCAGAAAATAGAAGAATATTGACGCGAAGATATGTTCTGAAAATGAAGCACAGCAGTTGTAAGTCCCATATCTACCAATATATCTCCTAAAGAAAGGAATATATAGGCAATGGCTATCAATCCGAAGTCTCCGGGAGAAAGAACATGTGCCAATATCGAAACCTGAACAAGTTTCACTAAGGCATTTGTAAATGAACTTAATCCAGTCCACTTCACACCTTTTGCCGCATTATCAGCTAATGTAGACATATTTATTTATTCAACCTCTCTTAAACTAAATCATGAATATGCTTCTTCATTCCAATCTGAATCTTTTAATTGCAGACAACAACGATATTAGCATTATTCTTTCGATTGGAGAATTTGTATTATTCAGATTATCAATATCTTTACGCAACTCAGCATCCACTACCAAATCTATATTTTCATTATAATAATTGGTGATAAAACCGGACACCTCATCATTATTTGCAATATGATAACCAATTGGATTCATATGACGTTTATTATTAAGAGGGTCTGCCTTAAGTAAATGATATTTGAAAGCATTGCATACTTTAGAAGGCAGAGTACTCAATGGAACACTCTTCCCAAACAGACTGATTGACGGGGAATCAATCCTTGCCTTTATTTTTTCCCAAGGATAAACAGCTATGTCAGGATGTTTTTTAAGAATCCATTTTTTATAAAGACGATGGTTCCTTCGATAATTCAAGGGGAGTTTAAGACAATAATCCATAAACCCCTTATGTGTAAAAGGAGATAAGGTCTCTATCCTTTGTTGCGTCAATACTCCCCCTGCATACAACACTCCGTTATATCCACGATTATAATAAATACCGATTTCCTCATTAGGATATTCCCGTATATTTTTTATATCAACTTTAGAAAGCAATGTTGAACCAAAAGATTTTGAATCCAAGGAATACGGCTTATTAGGATTGTTTGTCGAATAATAAGTCCCTATTATGACATCCCCTAATTGTCCGGAATGAAGAATACCAAAACGACTAAAATCCATAAACTTGGAAAGGGAATTACCATGTGCTATACCATAATACAACACTCCACCGCCAGTAAATTCTGTTATATCATCTACATCAAGAAGATATTTTCCTGAATCTAATGACTTAAACATCCAATCATGATTATAGTCCGATGCAATTGCAGATGCTATCGTTTCATCAAGATAATTACTTTGTGAAAAAGTTATATTTAATTGATTACAATATCCTAATTTATGCCCAATCAGAGATGTCATCCTTGAATCAAGACCTCCGCTCAAGGCTACAAGATGGCTTTCAGTCACCATATCATTTTCAAACTGATCTTTAACAGCCTTGATAAACAGCTGATCAACCATTTCTATAGCCTCATCTTCCTTTATAGAATTATCTGCAACATTAGACAAATTATAAAATACATGTTCTTGCAAAAATGTTGATATATCTAATAAACATCCAGGCGTTAGCCTTTTTACATGGGAACACAATGTATTATTGTCAATCATGAAACCACATGAAAGCAACGCATATGCAGAATTAATATCAAGGATATTTTTCCGTCCGGATTTGATATTCAAATCAAATATTTTTGTAACATCCGAACTTATTGTAATTTCATTCTCTCCACATTGATAGAAAACAGCTTTGCTTCCGACATGATCACTGAAACAAACCATTCTCTTATTTTTATTATCTATAATGAAACCATTAAAACTACCTTCTATGTGAGCTGGGAAATCAACTCCAAATTCCTCATAAAGACTATATATTACAGAATCCCACTTTTTGACATCATACCTCTTAAACAAATCGTCTTGGTTGAGAACAACTCCATCAAAAAGAATAATGCCAGATTCAGATTCTGTTAAGAACTTATGAAGTTTAAAAGTAGGATTCGGATTATATTCTACACATATATTCCATCTTTTATTACCTATAAAATATTTTCCGTCATCGGATGCCTTTGCATTAATCAACCATCCGACATGTAAGTTAGAAATAATACTATTCAAAATAACGATAAGTTAAATCAATTAAATAACCTGATCAAACATATGAGTAATTACTATGCCATTTATAATGTGTCACTTTTCCAAAATAGTAATTACTCTTGCAGGATTACCCGCAACTACAGCATATGAAGGCACATCTTTAACAACAACAGATCCGGCGCCTATTACAGCATTCCTGCCAATCCTGACATTGCCTATTATAACAACATTCGGTCCGACAAACACTCCATCTTCCAATATCGGTTTAAGTCCATTCTTCTCACCGATAGTGGTATTGTTTCTAAAAGAACAATGCCTACCAATCGAATGCGCATTAATGTATGTTGAGAATGCATGATGGAACACACATCCTCCGGCAGATAACTCATTGCATTCTATAACAAGATTATTTGTAGGCGGAAACAGTTTCTTAATTACACCTGTCATCCTACCTGAGCCAATCCTAAAATACGCAAGATCCCTAAAGCCGTTTGTATTCTTTAAAAACATCTTAGATACAAGCTTCAGCCTGCCCATCTTCGATAATGGGAATGTATCATTTCTTGAATAAACCTTATTCCTGTAACAAAGATACTGTTCTGCGTCTTGTGATAATGCAATAAACTTATTCATAATGTTTCCTTAAACTCTCACGAAATGAAAGCATTCTGAATTAGAGAAATCAGATTCTTCTTATTATAGATTTCTTTTATTATTTGTCGGTTTTCATATTTCTGATCCATAGTAAGGGGGGTTTTAAATTGTTTGGGAGTCATCTTTTCCAATTCAAAAATATGTACACCCATATTACCGAACCAACTCAATAAAGGTGAACGATAAGACACAAATACTTTTGCTCCAAGATACAACGCCACAATTATATTACCTACTGCTTCTTGTCGCCAACTACCAAACACTGCAATTTCCGAAGACAACAGATACTGATTATATTCATCCAGTGGCATGTATTGTTCCAATGGCAAAAACCTATTACCAAGATATTTATGTCCCTCTTTTACAACAAATTTTTTATATCTTTCAGTGCCACCATAACTTAATGGAACAACCACTTGGCAACTGTCACTTATACATCGGGAAAGTATTTTAAATGTAGATTTATGATTATTTGTCAACGATGCTGAATTGCCCGCCAAGATTGTATTCCCTGCAACCCATTTATCCCTAAGGCTTTCAGGAATCAGCTGCTCTATGTTATTGTAGAAGAATGGAATTCTTTCTAAATTCTCCGTTTGATTGGAAAAATATTTTGTTAAATACCCATATTCCTCCTCACACATGACAAGACAACCTCTCACCCTTTCCTTTAGAAAAGAAAGCATTAGCTTTTCTTTTTGAGGTATATATCCACATCTGCCAAGAAGTCTTTTAATATTTGTAGTAGTCGGGATGAATCTTATTGTATCATAAAGTTTATAGCCTTTAAGATCAAGGAATTGGTTATATAGGTCTCCACCCCATATTACCCAATATATTGGAATATATTTCGGAATAAATTTTAAACAAAAACTAATTTTATTAAAATCAAGGAAATGGATTATAACCTTTTTTATATTTGTTAAATCAATTCCAACAGAATCTCCAACTCTATAAAACTCAACACCTTCTTGAGTTTTTACAAATCTTGGAAATTCAGACTTTAAGAAAACTATAATTCTGTTACTGTATGGTAAAGCCTCTTCAAAGCATTCGATTGCCCTGTCAACAATTTTCTCATCATCAAATAAATGCAGAATCATAACAGAGATTAAACAATTATGTTACTTGTTGTCATAGTACGAATTTACAGCTTCTATTATAGTCTCCACTTCTGGATTCTCTAAATCATAGAACATAGGCAAACGCAAAAGACAATCCGCAAAACGATCACAATTCGGCAGCTCAAGACCTTCCACTGTCAATTCTTCCGATTGTGTGCCATCAAATGATATATGCTTCTCCGTGCCAATAATCTTGAAATTCTCGGGACGAGACTCCGGATGCGACGTGTAATATCCGCTCTTATGAAGGCTCAGATAATGGAATACTGACAATATCTCATGATCCTTTAGATGCTTTATAAGCCTGGTACGTTCTTCCAATGAGCGACACACGATATAGAACATATGGGCATTGTTGGTTGCATATTCCGGCATATCGGGCAATGTCAACAAACCTTTGTCTGCAAGACAAGCCAGTCCTTGATAATATCGTTGCCAGATCTCCTTACGGCGAGTCTGAATCATATCCATATTCTCGATCTGTGCCCAAAGGAACGCAGAAATAAGCTCTGAAGGCAAAAAAGATGAGCCGTTATCGACCCATCCATATTTGTTTACCTCTCCCCTGAAAAACTCGCTGCGGTTTGTCCCTTTTTCCCAAATAATCTCAGAACGGCGAATAAACCTATCGTCATTAATTGTAAGCAATCCTCCTTCTCCAGCAATGATATTCTTGGTCTCATGAAATGAAAAACATCCTAAATGACCAATTGAACCGAGTGGACGCCCCTTATAGTAGGAATCAATCGCCTGAGCTGCATCCTCCACTACGAGCAGTTGATATTTATCAGCAATAGCCATAATCCGGTCCATGTCGCATGCAACTCCGGCATAATGCACCGGAACAATAACCTTGGTCCGTTCGGTTATCAACGCCTCTATCTTGTCAGGATCGATATTAGGATTATCTTCACAACTGTCACAGAACACGATCTTTGCGCCCTGGCGCACAAATGCAAGCACCGTTGATACGAACGTATAGCTGGGAGCGATCACTTCATCTCCGGGTTTGATGTCGCAAAGGATCGCCGCCATTTCAAGAGCATCGGTACACGATGTTGTCATTAGAGCTTTTTTGAAACCATAATGTTCTTCAAAAAAATTCTGACATTTCTTGGTGTATACTCCGTTACCTGAAAGTTTGCCGGAATACACAGCCTGATAGATATAATGAGCTTCCTTGCCTGTCAAGAAAGGTTTATTAAATGGTATCATTACGCTATATCTTATTTTTGATTTATTATAGTCTGGAAATGTTTGTATATCCACTCTCCTCCGCCATATTTAGAAGACAGATCCAGATGAGATTCATAGTTATAAGGGAGTCGCAAACGGGTTATTTCGAGACTTTCCGTATCAATAATTGAAAAGCATACCTTGCCTTCGAAATCTCGTGCCTGTCCTATAGAGCCTGGATTGAATACGATTTTTCCATCAAAAGACTGCTTAAATTCCCGATGTGTGTGACCAAGAGCCACTATGTCGTAAGCCAGACATGAAAAACGATCCCTGTCAAAAGTATTGTCATAAACATATTCATCAATAGGATCAAACGGACTCCCGTGAACAAACAATATCTTGCGTTTATCAATTACATATCCTGAGGAAACAGGCAATCCCGCCAGCCATTCCCGATTAGCGTCAGTTATTATCCTGTCGGCTATATTTATACCGAAACGAACCGACTCGTTTAGAAATTTCTTTTGACCATCCATTCCTTCTATCAGGTATCTTTCATGATTGCCCTGCAAACATTTGAAACCTGAATCACGAAGTAAGTCTATACATTCATTTACAGCGCACCCATACCCTACAATATCACCAAGGCATACGGACATGTCAACATCTGACAAATATGGGACAATACTCTTCAATGCCTCATAATTGCCATGTATGTCACTGCAAACTAAAATTTTCATAAAGATCGGGCAATATCTTTTATTGTATCCTCTAATTTATAAAGTGGAATAAAACCTAATTCGGTTTTAGCTTTCTCTATTGAAACATCCCATTTTAAATCTTCATCTGCATCTTCACCTTTAAAAACTATCTCAGTAGAAGAATGTAAAACGCTTTTACACATTTCCGCTAATTCAAGATTACTTACAGACTTATCAGATGCTATATTATAGACTCCACTACAGTTTTTTTGTAAAGCCAAAGCTACGGCTCGGGCAATATCCCGGACATCTATATAATTCTGTTTACGTCCACCTTTGCCCAATAGCTCAATCGTAATGTTATCAATACAATTCCTTATAAATACAGGTAATATCTTGTTCGTGGGCATCCCGATTCCTACAGGGGAGGGAATACGCAACGAGATTGCCGAGAGATGTGGATTGTTTTGAAGCAACAATTCCCCTACATATTTTGACAGGTGATAGTTTGTGCGCGGATTAACCGGATGAGATTCCGTTATCGGCAAAACGAGCGGAACTCCAATTACCGGCAGACTTGATATATATACAATGGATTTAACCCCTGTCATATCAGCCACCTTCAACAGATTATAAACACCTGCTATGTTCGCATCAAATAGTATCTTAGTGTCATTAAAAGAAAGTGATGCTGCACAATGCACTATATGATCAAACCTATGGCGTGACGCATAATCCAACATGGATTTCTCATCCGTAAGATCAACCTGCTCATAGCGGGCATGCAATGGATTTTTAGGATAAGATTGCCTCCCGATACCCCAAACATCGTATTGATTACATAACAAGTTTGCTACTTCATTACCCACAAATCCATTTATTCCGGTAATCAGTATGTTATCTTTCATTCCTTTACATTACCAAAAGATTCAACCTTATCCACAAACCCGTTATGTCCAAGTTCCCGAATCATATCGGGATTAACATAGGCTTCATTATAATACCTGTATACAATCCCTTCTTTTGCAGGACAAAAAGAGACTTCTTCATCAAACAAGTATTCCCTTATAAAGGCTTCTACATCATTAAAACCCCAGTGTGCACGAATTGGTGTTGTTCCCGAGAAACGGACATTCAACTCGAAACATACCGGTTTCCCTTCATGCATCCTCAACTGAATATTAAGCGGACCTACAGCCTTAAACAATTTGCAGATTCTTTCACATTCATCCTTGATAGCTTCATTATGCACGATCTCTGCCTTAAAAGTTGTGCCATGTTTAAGCCATCGTTGCATGATAATAATACCTTTAAGCTCCCCGTATCTGTCATTATAGCACCCTACAGTATATTCTGTATCGGGAGTTCCAATAAGTTCTTGATAAACATATCCCTTTTTGGGAGCCGATAACAATTGCTCATCATTATTAATAACAAAGATTCCTGCTGAACCTTTACCTTTTGAAGGTTTTGCCAAAATCGGATATCCAACTGCCAAAACTAACTCTTTAACTTGATCAGGATCTGATGCATCAGCAAACTTCGGATAATTCAATCCGTTTTCTTTAAGCCACCTACATGTAGACAATTTATCATTCCCTACTTCCAACAAATGTAATGGCGTATTAAAAAACGGAATACCAAGTTTTTTCAGTTCAGAACGCTTAGATTCTAATGCCACAAGGTTCTCTTCTACTCCTGACAAAACTATATCTATTTTTTCTTTTCGACACACTTCTACAACCCAGTCTATGAATTTAGGGTCATTCGCATACGGAGAGATATAAGCCTTGTCACAAAAGAATAGACCAAGCGATTCCGGAGACACACAAGCCCCTATAATCCTGCAATTCAAGTTAGAATGGCGTAAGGCTGTTAAAATTCCTTGACTTACATTGCCTCCGACTCCAAGTAAAAGTATTTTTATAATTCTATTATTCATCGTATTTTTCGCGCTGGTATACCAACATACGTGCCCTTATCAGCAACCGAATTTATGACAACTGCACCTCCTCCTATCTGAATATCATCGCAAAGCGATATATTGTCTATAAGTGTAGCGTTTATCCCGATAAAAGAGCGTTTCCCGATTTTTGTAAAACCTGCAACGGCAACACGTGGAGCAATAAAGCTATGAGATCCAACCTCTGAATCGTGGGCTATAGTTGAAGATATGTTAACAAAGACATTCTTTCCGATTCTGACATTTTTATCCAATATTACCCCCGGCATTATTACGCTCCCTTCCCCAATTGTTACCGATTCATCTATAATTGCAGTTCGGTCAATAATTGTAGCCATATTGATTTTCCCTGAGATTTTTTCGAATATAGCCTGACGTTCTTTAAAATGTTTATATCCAATTGCTACAATTACCCCCCCCCCGATTTCATATCTATCTGATTACCAATATCTTCAACCCTTCCCCTTACTATTCCACCTTGACGGATTGTCCCTATAGGCATGAAGTCATCAAAATATCCCTCAATTTCCCATCCATTCCTTAACGCCAGATTGGCAATCTGTTCCCCTAAATCCCCGGCTCCTATTATTGACAGTTTAGCCATAAGTAACAAAAAATATGTAAGTAATGAAATCTTGCACTATAAAACTTGTTCTTTTTGGCTGCTTTTACCTTGTAATTCAGTCGCATATGCCTATATGCTCCTTTATTACGCGACAAAAACATCTCAAAAAAATGGCGTTATGTGCATTAATCTTTATTACTTACTTAAAATATAGATGTTTATGAATGAGTAATAAAAAACTAACAGATACAGATAAACAATCAGAAAATCTACACAATCAGCACTGGCTACACTATACACCTGATAAAAATACTCTTAAGGAAGTATGTAATAATAATGGCATAGACTAAACAGCGCAACCACAAATTGCACTGAAAGATGAAGGCAGGTCACCTTCCTTTCCTTTAGTTAATCTCAGGATATGGGCGCCAATAGGTCCGGATGGATGAAAGGGAGCATTACAAGGCAGATGCCCTCTATCTTCACGATGACGTGCCGGTTCTTCTTTACCCGTTGCACGTATCCTTCGTATCCCTGGAACTCTCCACCGGTCACCCGTACGCGCTGTCCTGTCTTAAAGTCTGTCTTACTGAAAATCTCGCATCGAGCCGAATCTTCTTCGGTCAGAAGCCTGAGCAGATTGATCTGAGAACCGGTGATAATCTGTATATCGTTATTATCCGGATATCTGTATATCCAGAACCTCACAGGAAGACCGGGAATGCTCCTGCCTGCAGTTTCCAATGCCAATGCATTGCGCTCAGTGGTCTTGATAAAAAGTACGTGCGGAATGATTGCCCTCCTACGCTTTGTGCCTGACGGACTCTTGACCACATGCTTCGGAAAGAACACCTCTTCACACAAAGGCGTCAACACTTCCTCCGCCTTGAAATCTTGACGGGTCTTAATGGCATACCATCTGGATTCGTCCATCCTGAGTTAGGAGCAACCGTTAAGTAAATACAAAAAAATTAGAATACAGCCCCCTTCCTGCATAGCTAAAATATGTAGCAATGCATTCATTCACAGCCGCCGGCTTGCTTTCGCTTCCGGTCTCCGGAACGAGCCTATACAGGTGCTTTCCCGGGGGCAGCCCATGTCCTACAAGTCTATTCCTGACATGGTTTCAGTTGAAATATATCCCTATTCGATGCGCAAAGATAGCAAAAAACATGGAAATACACATTATATTCCCTATTAAATTTAGAAAACTGCAGGCAGTCAAGTCAAACAGTCAAGTCAAACAAACCTATCAGCTATCGGAGCCTGAGCATACGACCCGGCTCAAGCGATTCGTCTTCTGTTACAAAATTAAGCTGACACAGGCGGATTACGCCAATTCCCGACTTCTGCGCGATCTTCCTTATTGTGTCTCCATGACGCACTACGTACGTTCCCCTTTGCTCTTTGAAAGCATTCCTTGATGGAATGCCGAATACCGAAAGCGGATCGACGGCACGTCCCTGACAACGGGTTTCAAAATGCAGGTGAGGTCCTGTGGAATTACCGGAATTACCACTCAGCGCTATAGCCTGACC
>CAMYSW010000032.1:0-13670 GCA_947297425.1 uncultured Porphyromonadaceae bacterium | reverse complement strand
GAACACTCGTGCGAAAGTATATACATACTCTTTGCGCAGTGACGCCGACTTCCGTTGCAGGGTATTGGAAACACGCCTTGACGGAACTCTCCTATCGCTCAATGGCAAAGACGTTGAAGTCACATTCACCGGGAAGTTCAATGCCTACAACCTCACTGCAGTATATGCAGCCTCAATCCTGACAGGCTGGGACAAGGATGAAGTATTAGTGAACATGAGCAGGCTTGTTCCGGTGTCAGGTCGTTTCCAGACAATTATTTCGCCTGAAGGCGTGACAGCAATCGTGGATTATGCACACACTCCGGACGCACTGGTCAATGTCCTTGACACCATCCGTGAAATCATCGGGGCGGGAGGTGAAATCACTACTGTCGTAGGTGCGGGAGGCAACAGGGATCATGGCAAACGCCCGATGATGGCACACGAAGCCGCAGTAAGGTCCGACCTTGTGATACTCACGTCTGACAATCCACGTGACGAAGACCCCGAAGCAATAATCGGTGATATGAAAGCGGGATTATCAAACGATGAGATGCGTCGCACACTTTGCATCACCGATCGTCGTGAAGCTATCCGCACGGCAATGAGAATAACAAAACCCGGCAGTGTTGTGCTAATTGCCGGAAAAGGACATGAAACATATCAGGAAGTGAAAGGCGTACGCAATCATTTCGATGATCGCGAAGAGGTGAAAGCTACATTCTGATCCATTATTTAAAGAAAAAAGATATGATATACGCACTTCTCGAATTTCTTGACGAATGGAAGTTTCCGGGTCATAACCTGATGGGCTACATTTCTTTTCGGGCGGGAATATCCTTCGCCCTTGCCCTTATTATAGCACTCTCCTTCGGACATAAGGTCATCGAACGTCTACAACGCATGCAAGTAGGAGAGGTTGTCAGGAATCTCGGTCTTGAAGGACAGATGAAAAAGACCGGCACTCCCACCATGGGAGGAGTTATCATAATAATGTCAATCCTGATTCCATGCCTGTTATTGGGAAACCTCACCAACATATACATGATCCTTATGCTGGTAGCCACTGTCTGGATGGGATGCATCGGATTTCTTGACGATTACCGCAAGCTGAAATATCATAACAAGGATGGGCTCAAGGGTAAGTATAAGGTTACCGGACAGGTTGGGCTTGGACTGATCGTAGGTATCACTATGTGGCTTTCTCCGGACATAATGATGAGCGAGAACTTTGAGGTGCAGCAGGCAGGCACTACTGAAACGGAAGTTGTCGTATCTACAGATCAGATCAAATCTCCGCAGACCACCATCCCGTTTGTGAAAAATAATAACTTCAATTATGAATGGCTAACATCTTGGGTAGCTGACAAAGAAGCTGCAAAGACTTTAGGATGGCTGACATTCGTTCTCGTAGTCGTAATAGTAGTCGCGGCAGTGAGCAACGGCGCAAACCTTACAGACGGTCTTGACGGACTATGTGCGGGAACATCCGCAATCATCGGAATTGCATTATTGATAATGGGCTACCTCGGAAGTAACGTTATCTATTCAAGCTATCTCAACATAATGTATATTCCCGGATCTGAAGAATTAGTGGTTTATGCAGCTGCATTCATAGGGGCATTGGTCGGATTCCTGTGGTATAACGCTTTTCCAGCGCAAGTATTCATGGGAGACACCGGAAGCCTTACACTCGGCGGCATACTTGCCGTGTTCGCAATCCTGATCCGCAAAGAGCTTCTTATCCCATTGCTTTGCCTCATTTTCTTCCTTGAGGATGTATCGGTAATGCTACAGGTAGGATATTTCAAATATACAAAGAAAAAATACGGAGAAGGCAGGCGAATTTTCAAAATGACCCCGCTTCATCATCATTTCCAGAAACCGTTGGAAGCGGGTAGCAATGTTTTATGGAAACATCCAGTCAATCCCATACCGGAATCCAAAATCGTGGTGAGATTCTGGATAGTAGGCATTCTGCTTGCTGCCTTGACTTTCGTCACATTGAAAATCAGATAATGACAAAGAAAGATATGAAAAATTTAGTTGTGCTCGGAGGTGGAGAAAGCGGTGTCGGCGCAGCAATCCTCGGAAAGGAAAAGGGGATGAACGTTTTCCTAAGCGACATGGGCACTCTGAAAGATGAATATCGCGAAACACTTGTTCGCGAAAATATAGAATTTGAAGAGGGGAAACATACCGAAGAAAAAATACTTGATGCCGATATTGTTGTTAAAAGTCCCGGCATCCCCCCTTATGCTCCTATGGTAATGAAAATCACCGAAAAGGGGATTCCTGTATTGTCGGAAATTGAATTTGCAGGAAGATATACAGATGCTAAAATGGTCTGCATAACCGGGTCAAACGGAAAAACGACAACGACATTACTTACATATCACATCTTGCATAAGGCAGGTCTTAATGTAGGGTTAGCGGGGAATGTAGGTAAGAGTCTCGCATTGCAGGTGGCAAGAGAGCCCCATGATGTCTATGTTATCGAACTTTCAAGTTTCCAGCTTGAAAACATGTACGACTTCAAGGCGAACATTGCTGTCATAATGAACATCACTCCCGATCATCTTGACAGATATGACCACAAGATGGAGAATTATGTTAAAGCAAAATTCCGTATTCTCCAGAATCAGACACAAGATGATTATTTCATATATTGGCAAGACGACCCGATCGTGAAAGAGCAGATCCGTCAGATTCAGGTGGAAGCGATGCATATGCCTTTCAGCGAATTGGAAGAAGAAGGAAGCCACGCTTTCCTGAAAGACGGCATAGTGAAATTCGTAACGCCGGGTGAAGTCTGGGAGATTCCCCGCGATAAACTGTCCCTTACCGGATTACACAACCTTTACAACTCCATGGCAGCCGGACTTTCCGCATCCCTGCTTGACATAAAGAAAGATGAGATCCGTTCCGCGCTTGAAGATTTCGAAGCCGTGGAACATCGTCTCGAATACGTTTCCACGGTCAGGGGTGTTCGCTATGTAAACGATTCTAAAGCTACCAACGTCAATTCCACATGGTATGCACTTGAAAGCATGACCACACCGACAGTGCTAATACTCGGAGGCAAAGACAAAGGAAACGATTATACGGAAATCGAGGATCTCGTGAAAGAGAAAGTCAAAGCCATCATTTGCATGGGCAAAGACAATCAGAAGCTATTAGAGTTCTTCTCCGGCAAGGTTCCTGTTATCCGTGACACTCATTCGGTTGAAGAGGCTGTCAAGGCTTGTTCCGAAGCAGCAGCAGAAGGCGACACAGTTCTCCTATCTCCATGCTGCGCAAGCTTCGATCTTTTCTCAAGTTATGAAGATCGCGGACGCCAATTCAAGGCATGTGTGAAATCACTTTAAACAGCTTTTAAGCAAACCATACTGATATTAAACGATAAAGTGGCAAATCAAGATCTCATTCCAGGACTCGAAATACGCGAGACTGTCGACGGACAGACAGTTGCAGCAAACATTGCCGACAAAAAAAGCGCACCAAAAGCTGCAGTGAAACGCTCGCGCCCCGACCCCTATATATGGGGTATATACATAATGTTCCTGCTAATAAGCGTTGTGGAACTTTTCAGCGCCTCAAGCACGGAAGTCTCATCATCCAATGTCTACAGCCCGCTGATAAGACACAGCATCTTTCTCGCGCTGGGTCTCGGAGTGGTATTGTGGCTTCAGAACACACATTATATCCTCATGCGTCGGTTTGCATGGCTATTCGCCATTTTCTCACTCGGATTGCTGGTGATGTCGACAGTAGCCGGAGTTGAGATAAACGGCGCACAACGCGCCATACGCATCGCCGGAATGACCATACAGCCGGCAGAAATTGTAAAACTTTCTGTAGTTCTGCTACTTGCATCCATATTGTCAAAAAATCAGACTCCGGGAGGCGTTACCAATAGAGGTATAATTACATCTGCAGTAGTGGTGGTCATATTCGCAGTCTTCCTTTATAAGGACGGTCTTACGAACACTATCCTGCTGATGGGAGTGAGTATAAGCATGTTCCTTATCGGAGGAATACAATGGCCCAAATTCTGGATGACAATCGGCATATATGCATTGTGCGCAGGATCTTTGCTAATGATCAAAAACGCCAATAAAAAAGTTGCCACTGATGATTTTGAAAACGTGAGGGTTGAAGCGACGGCTTCTCAAGATAGGATCACCGGCTCAGGCAGTGAATCCAGAGACCGTGGAGAAACCCGAGGAAACAGAATTGAAAGATGGCTTGAAGGCGTGCACCCGAACGATCCCATTGACGATATGAACCGTCAGGTTATCTTCTCCAAGTTTGCACAAGCAAACGGAGGATTAATGGGACAAGGTCCCGGAAACTCTCGTGAAAGTGCCCGCCTTCCGCTCGCTTTCTCCGATTATATCTACTCGATCATAGTTGAAGACACAGGATTTGTAGGCGGCTCGCTGTTGCTGATACTATTCCTGCTGCTCGTGGCGCGTGCAGGACGCATAGCCTATAAATGCTCCCGTGCGTTTCCCGCATTCCTTATTATGGGGTGCGCTGTGATGATCGTGTTCCAAGCTCTTGTGCACATGGCGATCGTAACGGGATTATTCCCTGTTTCCGGACAGCCGTTGCCATTCATATCAAAAGGAGGCACCTCTGTATTGGTGATGTCTGCCGCCATAGGCATGATGTTGTCTGTAAGCCGGTTCGCGGTAACCACCGGCAACAAGAAAGATATTCGCGCAGAACTAAAGGAGCTACCGGAAGACATGCAGGCAGCCAACTTCAGCGACTATCAGAACAAACAATGAGCTTCAATGCCTAAAACCTAAAAAATGAAAAAGAAAATATTAATAAGCGGAGGGGGCACAGGAGGACATATCTTCCCTGCCATATCTATCGCCAACGCCATAAAAAGGAGAATAGATGCCGACATACTTTTCGTAGGAGCGGACAACAGGATGGAAATGGAGAAAGTGCCTGCCGCCGGATATGAAATAATAGGCTTGCCTGTTGCCGGCTTCAACCGCAAAAATCCTTTCAAAAATATAAGCGTGCTCTTAAAACTGTTCAAGAGCGTGAAGATGGCACGTAAGATAGTTAAGGATTTCAAGCCGGATATGGCAATAGGTGTGGGCGGATACGCTTCTGGACCTACATTGAAAGCGGCTCAGAAATCTGGAATACCTACGCTCGTACAAGAGCAGAACTCATATGCCGGAGTTACAAATAAACTCTTGGCGGCAAAAGTCAACCGGATATGTGTGGCATATGACGGTATGGAACGGTTCTTTCCTAAAGAAAAGATTGTATTGACAGGCAATCCTGTTCGAAAAGATCTCACAGAGATAGCTAAAGATAAAGACAAAGCTCGCCAAAACTTCGGTCTCAAGTCGGAAAAGACCACAGTCCTGATAGTTGGAGGCAGTCTCGGTGCCCGAACTCTTAACGAGAGTCTTGAATCGGGCATACGCAAGTTGCTCGACAACGGATTGCAGGTAATCTGGCAAACAGGAAAGCATTTCGGCAACCGCGGTCAATTGGCTGTAAAAGGGTTACAGGGAGCTGTCGTCACCGACTTTATCTCGGATATGGGCACTGCATATGCTGCAGCCGACATAGTGGTGTCAAGGGCAGGAGCAGGATCCATCAGCGAATTACAGATCCTCGGGAAACCATGTATCCTTGTCCCCTCCCCCAATGTTGCTGAAGACCACCAGACAAAAAATGCACTGGCTCTCGTTCATAAGGATGCCGCAGTAATGGTTACAGATGCCGATGCCCGTGAAAAGCTTGTAGACACGATACTCTCACTCGCGGAAGACAAGGTGCGTTTACGGGAAATGGAAACAAATATATCTGCCATGGCACTCCATAACAGTGACGAGGCAATCGTAGATGAAATCTTGAAAATCATCACAAAAAATCCCAAAGAATGACCCAATCCAATATATATTTTGTAGGTGCCGGAGGAATCGGCATGGCAAACCTCGTCAGGTATTATCTACGTCATGGCTATAAAGTCGGAGGATACGACCGCACCCCGTCATCCCTGACAAACGACCTTGAAAAGGAAGGTGCATTTTTGACCTTCAATGATTCTGAAGATGAAATTTTAGAGGATTTTCAGAATCCGGCGGATACATTGGTCGTTTACACACCCGCCGTGCCGGAATCCAATAAGATACTTTCATTTTTCCGTAATCACGGATTTGAAGTTATAAAACGCGCTGAATTGCTTGGCAAGATCACATGCAACACCAACGCAATATGCGTGGCAGGATCTCATGGAAAAACCACGACATCCTCCATGATCGCAAACATCCTGAAAGATTCGTCGAAAGGATGCACTGCATTTTTAGGCGGCATACTCCGGAACACAGGCAGCAATCTGGTATTGAATGAAAAATCTGTATTCTCCGTAATTGAAGCAGACGAATACGACCGCTCTTTCCATCATCTTCATCCAAGTATTGCCATTGTCACCTCTACTGATCCAGACCATCTCGACATATATGGTAACGAGGAGAATTATCTGGAAGCATTTTCCATCTTTACATCATTAATAGCACCCGGCGGGACGCTTATCACCCATACGGGACTGAAATACATTCCTGACGTAAGAGATGGTGTTAAAATCCAGACATACAGCGGAGGAACTGAAGGAGACTGGCATACGGAAGAAATCTCGTTCGGAGACGGCAAACTTACATTCACCCTCATTGGTCCTGACGGACTTAGAATCGAGAATATAAGACTTGGCGTGCCTGTAGAAATCAATATTGACAATGCCGTAGCCGCTGCCGCCGCAGCAATAACGGCAGGAGCGACAACTCAAGAAGTTAAGGACGGACTTGCTTCGTTCATGGGTGCTAAAAGAAGATTCGAGACATGGCTTGACGGGTCTGAATCATCCAATGGAACCATCTTAATCGACGATTATGCCCACAGCCCTAACGAAGTCAAAAATTCCATCCGGTCAGTAAAAAGGCTATACCAAGGAAAAAAAATTAGTGTAATATTCCAGCCTCACCTTTACACCCGAACACGCGACTTCGCAAATGAATTTGCAGAGGCACTCTCAGAGGCTGATTGCGTGATAATGCCCGAAATATATCCCGCAAGAGAATTACCGATACCGGGAATAACCTCCCATATCATCCTCGACAACGTAAAAACATCTGAAAAGATATATTGCGAGCGAAAAGATTTGTTGAATCTGATAAAAAATACTAACTTTGAAATCTTGATGACACTGGGAGCCGCTGATATTGACAGGCTGCTTCCT
Source organism: uncultured Porphyromonadaceae bacterium (assembly GCA_947297425.1). Lineage (GTDB taxonomy): Bacteria > Bacteroidota > Bacteroidia > Bacteroidales > Muribaculaceae > Lepagella. Next base: position 6,418 of record CAMYSW010000032.1, on the reverse strand, counting down.
GACATTCGTGATATACTGTCGCATCGATGATTAATACCGTCTTGAAATGGCTGCTGCTTATCCTATTGACAGGATACACCGCCTGGGTAACCGTTTGGGCCAACCGGGAGGCAGATCGCCACAAATGCACAGGAATAACAATCAATGTCTTAGGCACTGAAAACAAAAAGATCCTTGAGCGCACGAAAAGTGGAATTGAAATTGAATTGTCAAGATATCCGGAACAAATACTCGGAATACCGGTGCATAATGTCAACACCTGTAAGATCAAGGAGTATTTATCTGCAATACCGAATTTCGAAAGCGTTGACTGCATGATAAACTCCGAAAACCATCTTCTTGTGGAGGCTAAACCTTTGGAACCGGTAATGAGGGTCTTTGATGCGGGAAAATCATATTACATCAACCGCGAGGGCAAAAGGATTGACGCAAAAGCGGAGTTCTTCACCGACGTTCCGGTGGTCTGCGGCAACTTCAACAAACATTTCACGCCCGAAAATGTTTTGCCATTAGTGAAATATATAAGCTCTGACACACGCCTTGAGAATCTCGTAAGCATGATAGTGGCACGCGACGGCAGAAACCTTATGCTCGTGCCGAGAATCAAAGGGCATGTAATAAACTTTGGCGACACCACCCGGATGAAGGAAAAAAGCAATAACCTTTTCCTTTTTTATCGTAAAGTGATGCCCCATAAAGGCTGGATGGAGTATGACACCATATCAGTGAAATTCCGTGATCAGGTGGTAGCGACAAGACGAAACAAAACTAAACTTCAACATAGCGAAGATTACACAGACGATATTGACCTGGAGGAACACACCCTCCCCGAAGTATCCGCTCTGAAAACTGAAAACTGAAAACCGAAAACTGAAAACCATAAAGGGAATGACCGAAGATAGATATGTTGCTGCGATTGAAATAAGCAGCTCAAAAATTGTGGCTATCGTGGGCAAGATGCGCCCCGATGGTCAGCTCTGCATTATAGCCTCTGAACAAGAGAAGGGCGTGGAAAGCGTCCGCTACGGAGTGATCCGGAATCTCGAAGAGACTTCAATGCGAATTTCCCGCATTCTCAATCTATTGGAAAGAAAACCGGCAGTAGCGCCGCGGCGTATCACCGGACTATTCGTAGGACTCTCCGGACTTTCACTGCGTTCAATCCCCACTCGCGTATCAATAAACCTGCCGGATGATACGGAAATAACAGACGAGATACTCCAACGGCTCATGCAACAGGCTCGAGCTACGGCAATTGACTCCTCTCTCGAAGTGATGGATGCCGTGCCAAGATCATATATGGTTGACCGTATGGAGACTACTTCTCCGAAAGGGGCTGTAGGAAACTGCATAAGCGCAGAATATGACTTGGTGGTATGCCGTCCCGAAATAAAGAACAATATCATACGCACCGTTCAAGATAAGCTTGGAATATCAATAAAGGGGATAGTAGTAACCGCACTTGCGGCAGGACAGATGATACTCAGCGTCGAGGAAAAACGGCTCGGCTGCATGCTCGTGGACATGGGGGGAGAAACAACAACCGTGACAATATACAAGAATGGTCACCTGATGTATTTTGCCACGCTTCCTCTCGGCGGAAGGAACATAACCCGCGACTTGACATCCCTTAATATACTCGAAGAGAGAGCGGAAGAAATCAAGATAACTTCCGGCAACGCCATACCGCGCGAAACAGTCTCTACCCTCAACTACAACGGCATAAGGGATGCGGACGTATCCAACATCATAGTGGCAAGGTCTGAAGAGATAGTTGTAAATGTCCTCAAACAGATACAATATGCAGAACTTAAAGACAGTGATCTTCCCGGCGGAATAATAGTGATAGGAGGTTCCTCAAAATTAAATGGCATGATTGACCTGCTCGTGAACAAGAGCAGCCTCAACGTGCGCAGAGGCACACTCCCTCAATATGTGCACCTTGAAGACACAAAAATAGGCTCAAACGAGATCATAGAAGTGGCAAGCGTGCTTTATGCCGGCTCCACAGGCAACGATGCCACATGTCTGGAACGTCCGGAACAGGAAAAAGTTCCCATAACCGGCGAAGCAAATGTTGATGATACCGAACCGGTGACAGAATATGACAACAGCCACAAACGACGCAAAACACCTAAAGGTCCGGGACTTGGCACCAAGATATCAAGCTGGGTTTCATCAATGTTTGGAAGTGCAGAAGACGATTCAGATCCACTTGACTAATCAGAAACCTTTTTCATTTAATTTAAAGAATAAGCAATCAAATTTAAATGACATTTGTCGGACATTCTTGTCTGCTTAGCTGAAAAACAATTAGAAGTATATTATTCAGATGACTACCGATATAAACACTCCCGATTTTTACGACCTGTCGGATGAATCTGGCTTTGTAAAAGATGCCAATGACGCTATCATCAAGGTCATAGGCGTTGGTGGCGGTGGCAGCAACGCTGTCAACTACATGTATGCCCAGAAAATACCGCATGTGAATTTTGTGGTATGCAACACAGATGCCCAGCATCTTGAGAAATCACCTGTTCCCAACAAACTGTTGATTGGCGAGAAGATCACGAACGGTCTCGGCGCAGGGAACGTACCCGACGTAGGTCGGCAGTGTGCCGAAGCTTCCGCCGACAAGATACGCGAATTATTCGATGACAAGACAGAAATGGTCTTCATCACAGCCGGCATGGGTGGTGGAACCGGCACCGGTGCTGCTCCGGTAGTAGCAGAACTGGCAAAAGAAGCAGGAATGTTGACCATAGGCATCGTCACCGTTCCCTTCTTTTTTGAAGGAGAAAAAAAGATTCTCAAGGCTATAGAAGGTGCGAAAGAGATGAAAAAACATGTCGATGCGCTTCTTGTGATAAATAACGAGAACTTGATCGATCTTTATAAAGACCTCAATTTCTTCAATGCTTTCGGAAAAGCAGATGACACCTTGGCAAATGCGGCACGAAGCATCTCTGAAATCATATCGGAGCCTTGCTATATAAATGTTGACTTCCAGGATGTGAAGACCACACTGAAAGGTGCGGGAACAGCAATAATATCAACGGCAGAAGGTGAAGGTGAGCATCGCATCTCAGATGCCATCAACAAGGCTCTGCACTCCCCGTTACTTAAGACACACGACATTTATTCTTCTAAACGCATCCTCTTTAAGTTCGTATGCTGGAAAGATTCTCCAAATCCGCTAAAGACGCAGGAAATGTCAGAGATCTATCAGTTTACGTCTCAACTCCCGCCTACGATCGATGTAAAATGGGGTATCGGGAACAATCCGGAAATGGGAGACAAAGTGAAAATAACCGTGCTCGCATCCGGCTTCGACATGACTTTGAAAGAAGCCGGTTCCGAAACTTCTCACAAGGATCAAAACAACGATGGACTGATTATCCTCGCCAACGACACACAGCAACCCACCGGTGAAGATGCACTCAAAGAAAAGATCAAGCAAAAGGAAGCTCAAGACACGATGAGCACCATTTATGGCCATGAGAAAATAAAAGAGCACTACCGTGCTTCAGACGAAACGCGCTATGTGGTTCTTAAGCCATCTCAGTTCGATGATCTCGATGTGATAGCGCTCCTTGAAAGCCATAAGGCATTCAACCGCTCTCCCGGATTCAAAGAGGAGCTAAACAAGATCGGTCAGGCATCTGCCCAACCAAGCCGTGATATCCCCAGTGAACCGGATCATGGAGCAACTCCAATAACATTCTAAAAACAAGGATAAGACTGCAGACAGAGATAAGACTGTGTCTCAACCGAAAACTGAAAACTGAAAACCGAAAAACAAAGACGCCTAAAGGCTATAAAATATTATGACTGAACAAAAATTTCAGATGGTCGCCAAAACATTCCAGGGACTGGAAGATGTTTTGCGAGATGAATTAATTTCTCTCGGTGCAGAGAATGTGGAAATAGGCCGCAGAATGGTCAGCTTTGATGGCGATATCGAAACGATGTATCGCGCCAACCTATGCTGCCGCACAGCATTGCGCATCTTAAAACCTATTGAAAAGTTCACTGCTTCAAATCCGGATGAACTTTACGACATAGTGCGCGATATCGAATGGGAAAAATATATGACCCCTCAGACCACATTCGCTATTGACTCAACCGTCAACAGTGATGAATTTTCACATTCCAAATATGTGACCTACCGCGTGAAAGACGGTATTGTCGATCACTTCCGTGACAAATATGGCGAGCGTCCTTCAATCCGCGTAACCGGTGCGGACCTGATGCTGAATGTCCATATATTCGATGACAGAATCACTATCTCCCTCGACTCAAGTGGCGAACCTCTTTCAAAACGCGGATATCGCGTCGAGCAGACGGCTGCACCAATAAATGAAGTTCTCGCTGCCGGAATCATAATGAAGACAGGTTGGAAGGGCGACAGCAATTTCGTCGACCCGATGTGCGGTTCGGGAACATTCCTCATTGAGGCGGCATTGATTGCCGCAAACATAAATCCCGGTATCTTCCGCCAGCAGTTCGCTTTCGAGAAATGGCCGGATTTCGACAAAGAATTATTCGAAGACATATATAATGACGACAGTGCCGAAAAGGATTTTGCATTCAAAATCTACGGAGGTGATATCGACGCTGAAGCAGTGGCTATAGCACGCAAGAATGTGCGAGAGGCTAAAGTCGATGACATGGTGGAAATCTCTTGTCGTCCCATGAGCGAATGGATCGACAATCCCGAACCCGGCATTATTGTAATGAATCCACCTTATGGGGAACGCCTCAAACCGGATGATCTCACAATACTTTACAAAGGGATAGGAACTGCACTCAAGAAGAACTTCTCCGGATGGGATGCATGGATAATCGGGCCGGATAATGAAGAATTTGGAAACATCGGTCTTAAGCCCACCATAAAGATTCCATTATTGAATGGCAGTCTTGAATGTTCATTGCGTGAGTATGTGCTATTTGACGGACGTTATGATTCCTTCCGCGCAGAAGGGGGATCTCTCGGCAAACTTTCAGACGAAGAGGCTGAAGAGCAGAGACGTCCCAGAAAAATGAAACATATCTCCGATGACGATTGGAAGAAGGAAACACGAAAATTCGGAGGGCACAGCGACCGTAAGCCTACGAAAGGGGGTGACCGCAAGTTCTCTAAAGACAGAGACCGCAAGCCATTCGACAGAGACAAGAAATTTTCTGACCGCATGCCTTTCGGCAATGCTGATTTCGGTGATGAAGATCAGTTGTTCGAAAACAAAGACCGCTTCCATGGCGAGCGCAAGTTTGAACGCACAGACCGTAAACCTTTCGATCGTGACAAGAAATTTTCTGATCGCAAACCATTCGATCGCGACAAAAAATTCTCTGACCGCAAGCCTTTCGACCGTGATAAGAAATTTTCTGATCGTAAGCCTTTTAACCGCGACGGGAAATTCTCCGACCGCAAGCCTTTCAACCGTGATGGAAAACCTTTTGAGCGTAAGCCCAGACCGGCAATAGAAACAAGCGGAAGGGGACCGAAACTTCCCGAAAGCGACACTTATCGCTTTTCAGAGTATAAACTACGCTCTCGTAAACAAAGAACCGAGGTTGACACAGAAGATTAATCCCTTACTTACGTAAAAGAATATGAGATCCAGAATAATAGGAAATAGCGGTTTGATACTCGCCATCTTCCTGGCATGCGCCATGAGCGCCTTCGAATTCTTCATAGGAGATCCCTTGAGACTTGAAGGTAAATTGGGTATATGCATGCCATCTCCAAACCAGTGGATAATCCCCTCCATCGCATCATGGGGGATAAATATCGGTTTGATAATTATTCTGGGATTATCTCTTCATCTTTTTAACAAGACATATAATTTTATCAGCAACAGCGACACTGTCCTGTCTGCCGCATTCATATTTCTTTGCGGAGCAAACCCATGGTTAGACGGAATGCTTACGTCTTCAATAATATTGATGGCAGCAAACCTGATATGCCTGCATTTCTTGTTCGGATGTTACCGCTCACAGAAAGGGATGCAACAGTTGTTCCTGGTAGGATCCATATTGTCTTTGGGATCCATGTTCCAATATGCATTTATTTTCTTTATTCCTGCATACCTTATTATTGCCATTGTGCTGAAATGCTTGAATGTCAAGAGTCTTATCGCATATCTGCTTGGAATCATGGCACCTTATTGGGTTGGCATAGGGTTGGGTATAATACCTCTCGAATCATTCTCAATGCCAAACTTCTCCAACCTTTTTGATGGTTTCGGAAGTAAACAATCCGTTTTCATCGGACTCCTTAACAGCGCCGTGACTATAGTCATGGCATTGTTGCTCGTATTATATAATGCCGTAAAACTATATGCAGGCAACACGCGCCGCCGACTCTTCAACAATTCCATAATAATATTGGGATTGGCATCTGCCATATGTATTG
>CAMYSW010000031.1:0-13723 GCA_947297425.1 uncultured Porphyromonadaceae bacterium | reverse complement strand
TCCGGATGAATTTTGAGCATCATTGCTGATTTCTCCCTTACTTTCTCCCTTACTTTTTTGGATACTGTCAGCCTCGATAAGTTCATCGGGATGGTCGTAGAGAAGTTTCATCGCTTCAATGTCGGGCTGGTGTCCCTCAAAACCGAGAATGAGCGTCGTGCGGTCAACTCCCCCGGAGGTTGTCACTTCCAACTTGGGCGCACAATGATATACGCTCTGCCATGTCTTGAAGATTCCCTGAAGACCGCTTCCGGCACGTTCGCCATACTTTACCATAGCAAGCATCTTCATCATTACACCGTTGCGAGGGTCCGATGCGCTGTCCTGCAAAGCCTCGGTCAAGGACACTCGCATACTGCCGGGATTGGCAAACCTATAACCTTCGGCATTTTTCTGCACCACCACGCCACGATGCCCGTAGAAGTCTGCGTTGGCAAGCATGTTTACCGTTGCCTCGCGCACCGTCTTATGCAATGGAGTATCTTCATTCAATTGGTTGCCCTTGAACATGAACGGAACTTTTAGGTCTGCCTGTAATTTGGGAATCACTCTCAGGATGAAGTCAAACACGTTGCCGCTCCAATCACCCGACTGCGACGTGATGCGGTCGGTCCAGCGGGCATAGATGCCGTTGGTACGGTTCTCCTGATAATCTAGGAAATAATTCGGGAAAACAGCGGTAATCTCATACTCGTAGCCGAACATCAGCAGACCGGCTACCGTAGGATGAAACTTGCCAGTATCCTTGTCCTCGCGCACCGCACCGATGCGGCGCAGGAACATAGCGTCGTCCTCCCTATTCCACAGATGGTTCTGACGAATCAGCTTGAAGATATTGCGGTATGACCTGATGGTGTCCTGGCAGAACACCGACACATCGAGGTCGGTAAGCAGTTTGTTGTCATCAGTCACGAGCGCCGAATCTCTTATCATTAGCGATACCTCTTCGAGAGAACAATGATAGTCGCCTTCAAAGTTACGACGATATGTGCCGGTTCGAGGGTCAGAACCTATATACACAGGTCGAGATGTGCGCTCTGCGCGTGGCACATAAATCACAATCACATCCTTTCCTTCGAGTTTCTCGGGGACAGCCATGCTGTTGGTCAGGATATTGCAACTCACCTTCTGGCGGTTGTTGACCGTGTTCCAGAAATCCTTCAGAGTCTTATGAACATCCGCAAGGCCCTCAACTACAAGCCTCCCATGCTCCTTCTCGTTGACTCCCAGCACGATCACACCGCCCTCGCTATTGGCGAAAGCGGAATATGATTCCCATAAAGAGCTGGGCAGACCGCCACGAGCTGACTTTACCTCAAGCCGGGAATTCTCTTTATATGTCGTCAGCAATTCAAGGCTGAAAGTTTCGGGAGTCTCCATGTCTAACGTTGTAACAAATGCAAATTTACGAAATATTTCTGATATATAGGCGTCTGGATAAGCAAATTCAGATACAGTTTCGATTCAATTCAAAGTTCAATTCAAACACTTAACTGCGAGAAGCTTGACGGTTGGGCATTGTCGTTGCAGGCAATCATAAAAACATGAGGGATAGCCGTCTGCATCGTTTGGGACAGGTCTGGCACTCAACCTGCCGCTATCCCGATTTTTCAGAGAGGGCTAAACACCGAGTGGATGAACGCAGGAGCCGGATGCTTCGCTGTACCTGCTTAGACTTTTTCATTCACTCCGTGTTCTTAACGCTCTTGGAGTTGATTACTTGCAATCAGTATTGTGTCTGTGAGTTATCCGCTATCCGTTGGACTTTTTCGGGATTTTTTTAAGTCCAATATTTAGTCCAACGCGAAATGCCTCATTTTGCCGGATTTTGCCGTGGTGGACTAAAAAGAAAAGTTCCGAAAATCACTGATTTTCAGAACTTTTCTTCATTTTGCTTTCGCTATGAGTGGTCCCACTCGGAGTCAAAATAGTGAATCGCGTTGAATTTGGATGAATATGAATATTCAAACGACAATATTTTATATATCTTGAATATCAGCATATTATAACTTGGTTTGAGTATTTGCGAATAGCGCCTCTATATCAAGCAGACGCAAGTAGGCGCAAAAGATGTGGACAATCCGTGGACAGAAATTTGTGTGCGTGGACAATTTTGATTAATTTTGTACCATAACTTTTAACCCCTCTCCTTATGGCTACAATCACAAAGTCTCTTTCCTCGAAAGTAAATGGCAACGGTGAGTCTGAAATCATGCTCCGTCTTACCGTGTCACGCGAATTGCGTCTGCGTCTCAGAAGCGGTGTGTTTATCGAACCCTCCCGATTCAGAGACGGCAAATTTATCATGCCGCGTGCCGACCGCAAGACGCTTGCAAAATTACAAATTATCAGTGACAATCTCTCATCATTGGAGTGCAGATTGATCTCTCTCAGCGTAAACACACCTGCAAATCAACTCAACAAGGAATTCTTTGAGGACGCCATAATGCGTCATAATCATCCGGAATTGTTTGAGACGGTACCTGTCAGCCGCAGTTTCTTCGATACCTTCAATGAATATCTTGACACCACACAGGATGGTACAAAACTGTCAAGCCACTATAAAGTGTTGGCCCGGCTGTTGGATAGATATGAGAAATACAAGCGAAAATCAACCCGGCAGAAATTTCAGTTGACTCTCGAAGATTTTAACGGGGCGATGGTTGACGATTTCAAGCAGTTTGTCATTGATGAGCCCAGAATCTATGAGAAATATCCATCCATATATAAGGACGCATCAGATGTTGTGGAGACAAAGCGCAAGCCTCGCAAGCCGGAGCAGCGTGGCCACAATGCCGTAATTGCCATTATGAAACGGCTTCGTGCTTTCTTCAACTGGTGTGTGAAGCGTGGATACATCACTCGCACTCCGTTTGCCTCCTGCACAAGTATCGGCGCTGAGAAATATGGTGTGCCGTATTACATCACATTGGAGGAACGTGACAAAATTGCTGACCGCGATTTTTCATTCAAGAAATCGATGGAGGTGCAACGCGATATTTTCATCTTCCAATGCCTTATCGGTTGCCGAGTGTCTGACCTTATGGAACTGACACCCGAAAACATTATCAATGGCGCGGTAGAGTATATGCCCAACAAGACAAAGGGAGAGCGACCGGAGGTTGTGCGTGTGCCACTGAACAGTCGTGCAAAGGCTCTTGTCAGGAAATACAAAGGAGTGGATGAGAAGGGTCGATTGTTCCCATTCATCAGCACACAGAAATACAATCAGGCAATCAAGGATATTTTTACACTTTGCGGTATCACACGTGTTGTCACTGTCCTCAATCCCAAGACCGGCGAAGAGGAGCGTAAACCGCTGAATGAAATAGCGAGCAGCCACATGGCACGGCGTACATTCGTCGGCAACCTCTATAAGAAGGTTAAAGACCCAAGCCTTGTCGGAGCATTGTCCGGTCACAAGGAAGGTAGCAAGGCCTTCGCCCGCTACCGAGACATCGACGAAGACATCAAGAAAGAATTGGTCAATCTCCTTGATTGACAGAGATTAATTTCTGAGAATCAGAATAATTTGCTAATTTTGCATATGGATAAGACAAAAGACACCCCATATATCGTAAGAGTTAAGGATTTCAGAATTGACTCTGATTACTCATCATGGCTTTCTGATATAATAAAGCGATATAGGGAGGCTCAGATAAAAGCGGCTCTAAAGGTTAATTATGAAAAATTGCAATTCAACTGGAGCATTGGACGTGACCTTGTAATACGGAAAGCAGAGGAACGTTGGGGCTCAGGAGTTGTTGAGCAACTTAGCTTTGACTTGCAAGATGCTTTCCCTACTGAAAAAGGATTCAGTAGCCGCAATATGTGGAGGATGAAACAATGGTATTTGTTTTTCTCCACATCTGAAGCATCCGAAAAACTGCCCCAACTTGGGGCAGAATTGCAAAATGCTGAAATCCAATCATTAATAAAGCTGCCACAGGTTGGGGCAGAATTGAACGAAGATAGTTTGCCAATGATTCTCGGACTTGTGCCATGGCGTCATCAGACAGACATTGTAACCGGATGCGAATCGTTAGACGAAGCCATTTTCTATCTAAAAGAATGCGTAACAAGAGGATGGAGCCGTCAAACGTTGGCAAATTCAATGAAGGCCAAATTATATGAGAAGCAAGGCAAAGCCATCTCAAACTTTCCAAAATACCTGCCGGAAGCGCAAAGCCGACTTGCGCAGGAAATTACTAAAGACAACTACGATTTCAGTTTTGTGACAGTCCCTGAGAATTATCAGGAAGAACAGTTGGAAACAGCTCTTGAGCAGAACATCACCCGTTTTCTTCTCGAACTTGGAACCGGATTTGCTTTTGTTGGTCGGCAGAAAGAGTTTATCGTCAATGGCCGTAGCCGACGTATTGATATGTTATTCTATCATATCAAACTGAAAGCATATGTGGTTGTAGAACTCAAAGTAAGGCCATTTGAACCGGAATTTGCAGGTAAACTCAACTATTATGTAAGTGCAGTCGATGAATTATTGAAAGGACCCGATGATAATCCAACCATCGGATTGCTGATATGCAGTGACAAGGATGAGACTGAGGTACGTTGGGCGTTCAGGGGCGTACATACACCGATGGGAGTGGCTTCTTATGACAATGTCAATACCATTAATGAAACGAATCTATTACCTTCTGCTGAGGAACTTCAAGCACGTATTCGTTTGGTAGAGGAGAAGATAAACAAAAACAAATAATCCTAACCTAAATTTAATTAGAATATAATTGGGATTCTACTACATTCTCTGAATTTTCCAAGACGGTAATTATTTATTTCTTTCATAGGACTTTTTCAAGGGTATTGCGTCTTTTATATTGAGGCCGTATAGCCTATCGATAATGACACAATGATTACTTCGAGAGAATTTGAGACATATTTCAGACGACTGTATTTGCCATTGGGTATGTACGCACTCCGTATCGTTGATAATGCCGACGATGCGGAGGACATTGTGGAGGATACTTTCATGAAGGCTTGGCAAGCTATCTCGTCGGGTGCAGAGATTGAACATTTCAACTCATATATCTACCGATGTGTAAGAAATGAATGTGTGAGCTTCCTTCGAGGGAAAAAGGAATTTGAAAACATTGATACAATCCCGGAAGTATGCGAGGAGGTGATAGACACCTCTTTCCATGATGCAAGGATATGGAAGGCGATTGATGAACTTCCGGAGAAATGCCGTGAAATATTCTTGATGAGCAAGCGTGATGGACTGACCAATGCGGAAATTGCCGAGGAAATGAATATCTCTATAAAGACTGTTAAGAACCAGATGACAAAAGCGTTTGCCCGGCTCAGAGAGTCGTTATCAACCGGGCACAAGCCATTCTTTCTACCTTTTTTATAAAAATTTTAATTCCGGATAGGACCTGAGGATAGTGGTTGCGTCATATAAGTGAACGGGAACAAATCCCGGGACACTTTTTGAACAACCATTATGAATGAAGAAATAACATACATAGCAAAGCGTTACCGCAAAGGGAAGTTCTCCGTTGAAAAGAGTTGGAAACGGTTGAATATAAAACCAGCCTTAAAATGGAATGGTCTCAAAATAGCGGCAGCCGTTGCCTCGGTTGTAGTCCTGTCGGCGACAGCGGCTATCATATATCATCAGTACGAATTGAAAGACACGACTGATAAGATTGTCAATGAATCAGTCAGACCTGCTGCATCGCTGGAGACTGTCAAAATCATTGATTTTGAAAACACGCCGCTCCCTACCGTCATTTCCAAAATTAAAGAGGTGTATGGCGTTGAGGTTATCAATGTTCCGGAGAATGCCGGGGAGTATCGTCTTTCACTGCACTACGAAGGTAACGCCGTTGACCTTGTAGCCACAATCAACGACATTCTTGAAACCCAAATGTCAGTAAAGGAATGAAGCGTTTGATGTCATTGCTGATTGGAGTTTCCTGTTGTGTGTCTGTTGTGGTCGCGCAGAATGTAACAATCCGCGCGGTCAATCAACCTGCCGCAACTGTATTCCGCTCCATTGTTGAACAGACTGGCAAAAACTTTGTGTATTCATCGGAACTGCTTAAAGATGTCCGTGTAACTGTCAAAGCCAAGAACAAACCACTGAACTATGTGCTGTCTGAAATGTTCTCAGGCACTCCCATTGAGTATAAAATCAAGGGGAATAATATAGTCTTGAAGCGAGGGAAGAAAGTGGCAAAGACTGAAAAGATCAAATCTCCGGTTGTCTCCGCTCCTGTGACAAAGGTATATGAATCCTCAATTAAATCCACGATGCTTGATGAAGTGGTTGTCGTATCGCGTCTTGAAGCCCCTCAGGTCGAGACTGCCGAAATCGGAGCTAAGAAAGTCACCGCCGAGGAAGTGCGCAATACACCTGTGCTTTTCGGTGAGGCAGATGTGATAAAAGCATTGCAAACCCAGCCGGGCGTGACTGAGGGCACGGAGGGTATGGCGGGGATGTATGTTCATGGCGGTAACGCTGATGAAAACCTCTATATGCTTGATAATGTTCCGCTTTATCAAGTGAATCATTTTGCCGGCCTATTCTCAGCGTTCAATACAGATATAATAAGATATATTGACTTTTTCAAGTCTTCCATTCCTGCGAAATATGACGGCCGTCTGTCTTCTTTTATGGATGTGCGTCTGCAAAACGGCAACCGCGAGGGGCATCACGGGTCCGCACGTCTCGGACTCACATCGGGAGCTTTCAATATCTCCGGACCGATAGGCAAGAAGACAACCTATCTTGTCGGATTGCGCCGTTCTTGGTTTGATGTGCTCACCATTCCGTTTGTTGCGATTGCCAATTCGCAGAATGAAGATGAGAAACTACGCTTCAACTATTATTTTATGGATTTCAACGTCCGTGTGCAACATCGGTTCTCTCCTAAGGCGACCGCCTTTGTCAGCTTCTATTTCGGAGATGACAAACTGAAAACCGGTACGGAAGACAAGGGCTATGACAAGCCTAATTATTTCGGGTCGTTTTCTGATGACCGGTTTGACATGCACTGGGGAAACATTCTCGCACAGGCCGGACTCAATTACCGTTTCAATGATAATCTTTCATCCGAGTTCACTGCCGCATACACACGCTTCTTCTCCGGCATGAAGCATGATTATATCAGTAGAGATAAATCTTCCGACCACATGGACGAATCGCATACTGTCCTCAATACAGACAATAACATCAATGACTGGATATTTCGTGGTGATTTCGATTGGAGTCCAAATGGAAATAACCGGGTTCGCTTTGGTGCAGGTTATACGCGGCATTCGTTTCTTCCGGCGCGAACATCACGCCTATACGAGGTTGGGACGACACATTTGTCAACCCGTGATTCAACATGGGCCTATGGAGCGAATGAAGTCAACGCATATATTGAGGATGATTGGAAAATAAGTGATAAGTTCAGAATGAACGCCGGTTTCCATGGCTCGCTGTTCAATATCGGGGGAAAGACAAATCTCGGATGGTCTCCGAGATTGTCACTCAGTTATCGTCCTGATGAAGACTGGGCGGTGAAATTTGCATACGCCCGAACTACTCAATACGTACACCAACTCAGCCAGAGTTATCTTGCACTCCCTACTGACCAATGGATACCAATCAGCGGAAAGTTAAAGCCGGAGACAGCTGATAAAATATCGGTGGGTGGGTATTGGGAATCTCCTGACAAGACTTATGCAGTGTCAGTAGAAGGTTACTACAAATGGATGGATAATCTTGTAGAATATAAGGATGAGTATTACCTGCGTCCCCCTCTTGATCTTTGGAACGCTCAACTTTGCAGTGGCAAAGGTACAGCAAAGGGTGTCGATTTCAAAATTGAAAAAGTATTTGGAAAGGTGACAGGACACATATCCTATTCGTTAGCGTGGGCAGACCGCACGTTTGCCGATAAAAACGGAGGGCGCACATTTCCTGCCAAATTCGATAACCGCCATACGATAAATATAATGGTAAATTGGAAAATCAGCGATAAGGTGCAGGTCAACGCTTCGTGGGTGGGACATTCAGGCAACAGATTCACTCTGTTGAATCAAGTGTGGGATGATCCTGACTTTGAAACCACCGATTGGTTCGGAGCCGGAGAGTCACCATTGCGTACCGGCATCAACAGTTATAAGTTGCCTTTCTACCATCGTCTGGATTTAAGCTGTACTGTCAAAAATAAACGTGGGTACTGGACATTCGGTCTCTATAACGCATACTGCCACATGAACACTGTTGCAGTGAAGCGTGGAACCCAAGATATTGCCGTGTCAAAACCCGGCGAATACTATATCACCAGTGAACCGGTATTCAAACGTGTCAAACTTCTTCCTGTCATACCCTCGATTTCATACACATGGTTATTCTGAAAAAAATATATCCACTTCTTGCATTATCGCTCCTCACAGGATGCGAGGAGGCGTTCACACCGGATATGCCCCATACTCCGGCATTGTGCGTCAACTCCCTGATAACCGCTGGAGAACCTGTTGAGGCTAAAATTTCAAAGTCAAGGCTTTACACCGACAGTCCCGAAAAATCCGAAGTCAGGGATACCGAAGTCAGGATTTATGCCAACGGCGAGTTGCAGCTTGACTCCTATATCCCGAAGGAGGGCGACAATATAAGGATTGTTGCCGAAAGTCCTGCGGTTGGCAGAGGTGAGGCCGACGTTCTTATCCCGGCTTCTATCCCGTCGCCGACTGCTACTTGGGAGACTTATGATGTAAGTTGTTGGAAATATGACAATGATGTGGTTTTCGTCGAGTTCAAGCTAAAGGTTGACCTCCGGATTGAAGATGCGGATGGAGAAAATTATTATAAATTTTCATTCAACAGTGATTTTCAAGCCGATGAAGAGTTGGACGACTTTGATGCAAGCGGAAATTATGGGTTTGCGATAGGCTCGTTGCTATATGAAATGGAACCAATTTTCAGGGAGCATATCGGTATTTTTGAGTCTATCATGGGTGGCGATGCTGAAGGCTTCTCATTCTTCTCAGACCGACAGTTTGAAGGAAAAAGTTATACATTGCATCTTCAATTTGACAACTGCTGGTTCCGCTATCCAAAAGGTGAGATACCTGACTGCAATGTCAATTTGATTGTCAGCTCCGTGTCGTCTTCCTACTATAACTGGGCCAACTATATTTGGCAGCGTGACAGCGGCACTCTGACCGAACTTGGCGACTACGGTTTTGGAGACCCGATATGGGGATACAGCAATGTGTCTTCCGGAGCCGGTGTTGTGGCGGCTCAATCGAAATCAGTCTGCTCGATTGATTTAACAGACTTCATTAGGGAAACAATAAACGAAACAATCAAATAGAACAATACAATGGGAAAATCGAAAACAATCGGAATAATAACGGTATTCATAATGTCTATACTTGTATTGACATCATGTGATAAAGAGGGATATGAACCAATATCAACCTCCACGGATGCCTGTCAGATAATAGTGCAATGTCTCGACCATAGTGGGAAAAGCCTTCTTGATAACAATAAATTTGTTGATGGCATTTCTATCGAGGGGGATGCTTCACACTCAAAGATAAAATATGATGTAAAAAATGCAAATGGAGGAAAGGTTCTGTCTTTCACTGCTGAACTTCCTGATCAGGACGATATGAAATGGTCGAAAGACAGAAGCGAGGCCAATGGTATCTCTAAGATGACCATGAAGTTCAACAAACACAAAATTGAGCTGAAATGCCACATAAAATATATCGCCAACCGTCCTCCGGCAGTATCAGGTGGCAAAGCCACACTTGAAGAGGTATCATGCAATAACCAGACATTCAAACGCTCCGGTAACAGCGTAACCATAACACTACGTATGGATAAAAACGGCAAACTCTTATAAAAATATAATAATGAACCAAATTAAATTCCTGATTGTCGCTCTGATAGCGATACTCGCATTCGCCTCATGCAGCGAGGACGAACCTGCAAGAATGTTGTGGGAAGTATCCGGCAAACCGGCAGGAAATGTGGAGACATCTATTCATTATGATTATAATTCTCCAGTATGGATAACTGTCGGAGGCTATGCCGCTGAAGTTATTTTGAAATGCACTAATTATTCCGAACTGTCGATATATGGTCAAAAGAATGAAGACGGGAAATACGTTGACTCTGATTGTCGGTTTTCAGCAAAAGTTATAGATCCAACAACCGTAAGAATATCATTTGACTATATGGAAGATGTGGACTTTACGGAAAAATCATGCTATCTTCAAATAGATGGAATCAATGGTAAAGATATGCGTACAACAATGGTAACTATTACGCGTAAACATCTCAATTATAAATAACAAAAATCAATCAGATAAAAGACCACATGATTACAAAATTTAAACTAATGATGATGGTGTGCTTTGCCATCATTGTGTTCGCCTCATGCAGCGAGGACGAACCCGCAAAAATGCTGTGGGAAGTTACGGCTACCCCGGCAGAGAGTGTTAAGGCGGCCTTCGACCCCAGTTTCTACCACCAAATTCAGATTACTTCTGATGGAGACGGCGGTGAAGTGACGCTCAAATGCACCAACTACAAATCACTTAATCTGGTTGGTGCCACCAAAAACGAGAACGGGGAATATATCGATGCTGATTGCAAATTCACGGCAAAAATCACGGATTCCGGAGTTGTCAAGATAATCCTTGACAAAATGCCAGATGGTTTCAAAGAAGCGAAAACAATCCTTCAAATCGACGGAACTGAGGGGAAGGACACTAATACAACGACTGTTGATATTACACGTAAACCATAAGTAGAATAATGAAAAGAGGAATTGCCTTATTCGCCTTTCTTTTAGTCATGGTTGGATCTGTCTTCGGACAGACCGACCATGGCTATAATCTATACGGTCAATTTTTAGGTACATCAACAGGCATTGGAGTGGGGCTTGACAGCCGTTTTAAGGCAGGTGGAATACTTGGCTATTCATTGGGGCTTGCTGTTACTGACATTTCTTGGAGTACAGATGATGGGCTGGATGGATGTTATGCCAGCTATGATGCGGAAAGCCGGGGTATAAGTATTCCTTTCGATGTCAATGCAATTTTGGGTAAACGTGCCAGCAAATTTGAAATAGGCTTTGGCATGACAGCATATCTGGTCAATAGAGACGAGCGGCATTATAAAACTATATTCTTCCCTTCAGAAGAAGATGGCGTATTGGATTTTGAAAGGTACTCAACCCGTAAAAAAGTTTTCCGACCTAACATTATTGGTACAATCAATATCGGATACCGACTTCAACGTAAATCCGGATTCTTCATGAAAGTTGGATTATCCTTACTTATTGGAGACCTGAAATGTTCACCTATTGACGGTGTAGTTGCTTTACCGAATATTTGTCTTGGATATACAATTCCTCATTTTTAGTGCATTATAACATGAGATGAATTACATGAGAAAAATTAGCAAGATCTTGACTGCTGTGACTTATATTATTGCTTGTTTCCTGATTGGTGGATGCAATTATGATGAACCCACACCGGGTAATGATCCCAATCCGGATTCTGATAAAACATGTGCCTTAGCATGGGATACGATTGTTTGCAATCAGTTATCGGTAAACGAACTTTTCATCGGTTCTAAATTCCTCGGCGTTCAGAACTGGAATTGCAACGGCAATCCTCCAGGCATATATCCGGCAGCAGTTTTTCCAGAAGAAGCCTTTGCAACCACGTTTGATCAGGAGGTTTCCGGTAAGAAAAACCCGATTGTCGTATATACCAACTTCAGTGACCCTTTTATTTCGACTATAGAGAATCCTTCCGGAGTAAATTATAGCCGGTTTATGAAGAGTATGCTCAGGTCTGAGGAATATAAATCGAACTCTGAACCCCAGCTGAATTTATATAGATGTGCCAAAATGAATAATCTTGATAGTCTTATCAGAATCTTCCCGGATAATCCATCTTTTGCTGAGACATTTGAAAGTATAGTAAAGCAAAAGATGGATATTGATAAAATCAAGAGCTGGACTATCGGAGAAATTATATTCAAAGGTTTTACTGTCACTATGGATGTGCCGGAAAAGGGTATTTTTGCAAATGAGATGCCATCCGAAAATGGATTGGTGTATGTCAGGAGCATTACTTATGGCTCCACAGCATATTTTGTTATTGGCAGCGATTTGACATATCCTGAAGTCAGGGCCATTATATCTAAACCATCTATGATTGGAACTGAAAAACAAAATCTGAAAAATACACATGTAGTTCTCCTTACCAATTCAGGCATTGACCAAAACGCGGAACTTCATACTGAATCCGATGCCTTGTATGATTATTTCAGACATCCCTATATCGAAGGGAACTATGGCTATCCCATATACTGCACAGGATGCTACCTTAAAGACAATTCTTATATTCACATCTCTGTAAAATAAAAATCTCCACCGAAGAATTTATAATGAAATGCTCGGTGGAGAATTCTTAAATTAATATTCGTAACCTTCAGGGAGAGAAGGCTTGGCATCATCGGGGATGTGAGGGTTGGCTCTCATTTGCTTGATTGCTTCTATCTCACCGGGAGTGTAGCGAGTCGGACTTTTGTGAGGCATCGGTAGTTCATCCGGTTTTGATTCAGATTGTGCCGGGTCTACTTCCTGCGGAGATTCTTCTTTCTTTTTGGATTGCCAATCATCATGAGGATAGAAGAAGTTGAATTCAGGTCCAGTTGACTCTCTCGTAACGATGAGATCTTTCCAACCATCTTTTTCAGCCTCATCTGTGCCTAACATATCCTTTTCTATCCTGTCAATAAACTTACTGTCATTGCTGATTGCTCGTTGGGCGCGGTATAGCCATTCAATGTTTGTGAGTTCCCGGTTCTCGACTTTGACAGAATGTATCCAATAACCCAAACCGAAAATGATGTCCACAAGACCAATGATGACAAAGGATAGAATCTTGATTTTCTTATCTCGCTTCGCCAACTTTTCCTTCAGGTCTTCATCAGTTCGCAATCCATTTATCTGATAGTAAATGTCAGCTGCATCCTTGACGCTGATGCCATCATACTGCTTTCTTCCATTATAGTAGGACTCCGTATGTCCTTTCTCTATGATGGGAGTCAGATTTGAAGTGACTTTTGACACGAATACCTCGCTTGCCTTTTTAACAATCTCATCGGTCTTGTCCTCCGGCTTCGGCATTGCCTCAACTGCCTTTTTGAGATCTGCCATGCCTTGGACGACAAGAGCCATTGAGCCGTTCATAGTCTGGATTATTCCGGTGAGTGTGGCGACATCCTCGCTTTTGGCGAGATTATCAGGAATTTTAATCTCCGTAATTTCCATTGGCTCGGGGGTGGCAGGAAGCATAACGGGAGCCGATATTTTCGTTGCCACATTTGCCATCTCATTCTTAATCTCCGTCAGTGCGTCCTCCAGCCGTTTCATTTGGCGGCGGAGCAATTCCATATCCATGTCCCCGCACTGTGGAACAAGTGAGATGTTATCTTTCTTTGCCATAATCAGGATAATCTGGGTTTGTTGTTACGTTTTCTTCTTCTCTTCAGCAGTTGGTTGGCTGCGGCCTGCTCGTTCTCGTCAAGGTGACCGTTTCCAAGTTGGAACGCACCGCCAACCATATTGCATATAGACTCGCCAATATCAGCGGTCACTTCCGCAGCCTTTTCCAGAGTCTCCATTGTGGATTTTGCCAACGAGAATACTGCCGACTGATCGACACTGGCTTGATG
>CAMYSW010000030.1:0-13860 GCA_947297425.1 uncultured Porphyromonadaceae bacterium | reverse complement strand
CCGTTTGCGGTTGCAAAGTTATAACCTTTTTCAACTATGACCAAATATTTTTAAAGCAATTTTTGAAGAATTTGGTTCACACATACGCAACAAGCTATGAATCAATTGAATCAACAAATGTTAAAATCTCTTGCGAAATGTTAATCAAAATTTGCACTTGTTTTAAAATTATCGGAAATCGCCTTTAAAGAATAAAATAATATGAGGTAGAAATATAATTAATCCCACAATTATTGATGAAATGACGAATAAAAGAACCGCACCGGCGGCAACATCCTTTGCTATTTTTATTAATGGATCCTGCTTCGGGGAGACTTTATCACATAATTTCTCAATAGCGGTATTGAATGCCTCCGCCATAAAGACACCTCCCACGCACATTAAAACCACACACCATTCCAATTTTGTGATTGAAAAAAGAAAGCCGGCTATCACAACAGCGATAGCGGCTATAAAATGAATCTTGGCATTCGTTTCGTGTTTAAACAGGAATGTTATGCCTTGCCAAGCATATTTGAACGAAAGCAATCTCTTTAACATTAAAATATCTTTTAGAAACGATTTAGAAGCTGTTTTAAAATTGTATTGATGCATAAATCCCGAAATTCCTACCATCAGAAACCGGTGCTAACTGAAGATTATGCTTTTTTGCAAAAGGTTTTGTAAAAATGTAAGCACATCCCGCACCTATTGCTCCTCCGGCAACAACATCCCACCAATGATGCTTTTTGGAAAACACCCTACCCCATGCCACATAAGTGGCAAGAGCATAAGCGGGAGCCCCGAATGCCCATCCATACCTTCTCTGAAGGAACGCTGCAGTCGCAAAACTTACGGCTGTATGTCCCGAAGGGAACGAGTGCATATCGGATCCGTCCGGACGACGCTCGTTAACGGCATATTTTAAAATTAATGTAGCTGCGGCAGTTGCACCGGCGGTTTCAACACCCTGTATCAAACCTTTCCAATCCTTCTCTATCAATACTCCGGCAAGAGTCGCCACCGGCAATGCCAGCATTACAATATCTGTTGACGTTGCCACTCCCTTCTGCAACTCTGTAGGTCGGTACACGTCCTTTGCCGCCGGCTCAAAATATGTCTGCCCCAACACAACCGTCGGCATAATCACCGACAGCAATAATACAAGAACTCTACGCACCATACCCCTAATTATTAATTATTAACCATTAACCATTAATTAACCCCATCACTCAATATCCCATCCTAAAGAAAACTGGTCTACCCAAAGCACAGCACCATTACCTCCCGTAAAATAATCACCATATTTCGAAGTTGCCGCTGTTATCTGGATATAAGTAGGCACCTTAGAAGTGCTACGATATGAAATAGGAATCTCAAACTCTTGCCAGTCGTCCATTGTCCCGCTATATTGCATTTTACCATATCCTATAACATAGGAAGCATTAGGATCGAAGAGATTACGATTTTTGGGATTAGTACGGATTTCATACGGTGCCGTCCAATCTGTTAACGCAACATATATAAAACATGTGTCCGGCCTACCTTTCAAAGAGGCAAATTCGCTTGACACATAATCAATCGTAGCCGTCTTATATTTATAATATCCATGCAACTTTGTGGGTCGAAGATTCCATGGGCGTCCAAAATCAAGAATACCATTAGTGCCGTCAACCTTAACAAACTTCCCTGTGAAAATAGAGCCGGCACCAAGCTTGCCGATACCGGCAATACCTACAAATTTCGTTGTAAGTTCGGCTGACAATCCGGAACCCGTTGGCGTATCTTCGGAAGATACAGTCAGATTCTGCCCCAAGGTTGCCGCACCGGTGTTACCGGTATCCCAAAATTCCGGTCCACCTTCAGCATAAGGGAATATAATCTTACCAATCTGACACCAATTCTCAAAATCTCCGTTAGGTATTACCGCCGTTGATTGAGTAGTAACCTGAACTTCATTAGCAATATTTTCACCCGAGACTGCCCTGACCGTGTAATTGGTCAAAGGATCCAGATGAGGTATATAGCAAGAGAATGCCCCTTGAGTCTGCGATACATACCGCTCCGGAACAGGAATCCATTCTTCCGAACCTTCTTTTTTATATTCAAATCCGTTTTTAACGTCTGCAGGACCATTACCATATGCCCAAATCACTTTTGACCAAGCATCCACACTTGTCGTAGAAACTATTGTTTCTGTGAACTGCGCATAAATAGTCCAATACTCATAACGTCCATGGCATGCAACCACAACACGCAAGGGATAAGACAGATCCAGGGGACCCGGCTCCAAAGATGGCGTAATAGTGGTTATACCCTCAGGACCGAGCTTTACACGCTGCAAGGTAAGATTGGAAAGATCCGTCCCCGCCGGCATATTCACAATAACACGATGCCCTACAGGATCAACTATGCTCTCCCCCACCTCGCCGGCAACTTGAAAATAGCGCACTATATCCTGATTGGCAATAAGCTTCCAGTCATAATCCTGAAAACGAGATAACGTTACGTATACCGGAGATGAGAAATCGTATGTCCCTTCAAGTAAATCGGGATCAGACGTCGCTCCCTGAGTGATCCGATATTCGGAAAAACTGACATTCTCGATATCAGCAGTCTCATCAAGATATAAATTCACCTCAAACGCTATTGAATCGATATAAGCCGGTTTCGATTCGCCTACGGCAGCTATCGCAATGATGTTTTGCGGTATGTGAGGAAACGGAAGATCATTCTGTATGCAGCCCGCGAACCATGCGACCGACACCACAATCGTCAATATAAATATATATGAATTAATTCTTAACCCTTTCATTTCTGATTATTGAACTTGATTACACACATCCTGCTCCGGTTGAATAATTAAGAAGTTGTTTAAAAATAACTTCTAAACATGCACGGATATGCCGAAATTGATATTGAAGAGATTAAACCGGAAATTCGCGCCAGACGTTGTCCTGTTGCCTACTTCAACCCCATTCTCCATCTGCCGCTCATTCTTCAGATGAAAACCGAAGACTCCAAACGACAGATTGAAGGCAACATTCTTCATCATGTAGACGCTGACTCCGGGTGAGAAATTCAACCCGGCGTTCATATATGTAGTATGAGTTGTTCTAAGTTCGCCGTCATATGGACGTTGAAAATCCGAATTACCTGAAGAAAAAGCAAGCTCAACCTCATTAAACACCCCGAATCTGCCGCGACGCGAGATGCCGATATACTGCCGGAAAAGGAATGCTGCCGAATAACCCTCGTTACGATACATTATATCGTGAAGATTAAAGTTCATATCCTCATCAATATCAACTTTAAACGAACCGATATTGGCTTTTGCCGAAGTATACCCGAACCGCAGACCTACCGACATGTTGTTCGCTACCGTATATTCAAGATACGGTTTTATTGAAAAAGCGTGGACGCCAAAATCAATATCGCTAAGTAGATCAAATATTTCAAGGTTGTCAGTCGACAATTCTCCATATGAAGCTGTCAGACCGAAACCCCATCTCCCTTTGGGGATAAAAAGGTAATTGAACAATCCCCGATCAAAACGACCGAAGTTACGTGTGCGCAACTTCATCGGAACCGTATCACCTTTCCACAATACTTTTTCCGAAAAATCGAACTTGGACTCGTCATCAACCACTTTCGAATTACCCATAAGCAATTTCAGGACATCATTCTGCAACGAATCCGGCACATATATATATTTACCTTTCGGCACACTATCACGTGCAATTTCCTCCCCTTTTGCCTGAGGAATAAATGCGAGCAATATGAGCAAAAGTGCAAACCGACAAATTTTCTCCATAAAAAACGTCATAGATAAAACGCCACGCCAAACGTGATTGAAAACAGGTTAATTCTAAAATTCGCGGATCTCGACTTACGCCTTGCGACATAGATCTGGTCTGAGATTGATTTTGTGTCAGTCAAGCTGAAACCTAAAACACCTACATTTACTTCAAGAGCCGAATAATTACTCAAGAAAACTGCCATACCCGGGGCAATTCCAAGACCGAACTGAAAATTGCGTTCATAAGCACCGGTCAATGCCTCCCCCGTGCCTTTGGTAATTTTGGATTGACCACCTCCAAGTTTCAACTGCACCTCATTGAAGATGCCGAAACGTTTGCTGCTACCAAGTGAAAAATAGTTTCTAAAAATACCTGTCACAAAATAATTATGCGACAATGAATACAGACAATCGGCACCATAACTTGTTTCCGAGTCAAGAACCACATCTGCCTTCTCCAACTTTGTCAACGACCTGTTATAAGAAAACTTTCCTCCGGCACCCACGTCATCCTTGAAAATATAACATACCATTGGAGAAACCTTAAAAGAATAAGTATCTCCGGATATGTTCTCAAGGATAAGGAACTGATATTTATTTTGCGTTGACTGTGAATATGAAACAGATATACCTGTCACCCACTGTCCTTTGGGAACAAACTTAACACTCTCCATATCCATTTCAAACTCATCGACTGGTTTGTTGCGTTGCATTTCTTCAACCATTGCCGGTGTGACATGAAGCGTGTCATGGCGCATTTCCACCCTATGTTCCCGACAAGAACCGCCTCCCACCGAATCAGGAAAAACGGGAACGCCTTCTAACGCAATTTGACTCTGCGCGCCAAAAGCGCACAGAGTCAAAACCATTATCATAAGGTATTTGCTAATATTACTTGTCATAAATCAATTCAAAATCGTCAAGATACATTGTTGATCCGGGACCTCCACTAAAATAATCACCATATTTGGATGCCGAACAAACAATTACCAGATATTTAGGCTTCAGATTCTTTGCCTTGTCATAATATTCAATAGGGATTTCGATCTTTTCCAATCCACCATCCGGTCCAAAATTATCAGTCAAAGTAAGCTGACCATAAGCAAGAATACATGCGTCATCGGGGTTGAAAAGCTTTTGGTTCGACGATTTGGTCCTAATTTCTACCGCTTCAGTGGAAAGAGCCACATAAATGTGACCTTGATCCAGCTGCCCTGATGCGATATAGCTGTCATTGGCACCTTTGCCACTTCCAACCGCAGGACGATAATTGACATACACACTTAACTTCGAAGGATGAGACCCATCATACGGACGACCAAAACTTAAAACACCATCCGTGCCGTCTGTCTTCACATATTCCCCGGCAAAAAGGTTACCGGCTGCAAACTTTTTGATACCCAACATACCACATTCTTTCGAAGTAAGCTTCACCGAAGTTGCTCCCGTATTAATCATGACTGACGAAGGTTCAGTCAATATATCATTAGCTGCAGCAGCACCAGCATTACCTGAATCCCAAAAATTACGTTCCGTACCCGGAAACTTAACAGTTTTTGTACCCATGGGAGTAGATGCCTGATATTCTCCCCACTCTTCCATTGATGAATTGGGAATGACAAAGACACTTTCAGTGGTGAAAGTCTGGATCTCTCCATCATCATATCCGGAGGCATAAGCCGCATATTCATAAGTAGTATTAGGCTCAAGTCCTGTCAGGGAAACCGTAAACTCAGTCTTGGTCGCACGAGTAGTTTGCGCAGCAACGCTGATCCACTCCGAATCACCCTGTTTACGATATTTAATACCGTAATCCGTAGCATCTTCAGCCATAACATATCCTGTGAGGGTCGCTGATTTTGACAATATAGCCATCGGCTCATTCTCAGGATCAGGAGCGGGAGCTGCTTCAACCGGTGCCTTGACTTCCACCGCAGCCTCAGAAGTAGCAACCCGCAGTGTCTTGGTTCTATCTTTAGGCTGCGCCTGATTGTCGCGTGCTATAATATCAAGCCTGTATTCAGTATCCTTCTGCGGTAAATGGTCAAAAAACGCCTTTTTAAACGTAATGCGCATTTCTGCCATCCTCTTGCCCGTAGCCGCATCATAAACATCGTTCGGTCCTTCCCAAGTGATTCCATGCGCCTCAAGTTCAGCCTTATTGACATCTGACTGAATCAAATTGAGATCCGCAGCGATATGACCCAACTCTTGAAAATTCTGCCCGCCACGAAGCTGCAGACGGTAAATTCCCTCATATCCGCGCACATATACTATCTTGTCTGTAAATGCGTTCTTCTCGCCCTGCGGAGTGCCGGGAATGCCGACCACCTGCTCATCTATGTTAAACTCTACACCTTCAATAGTGGGACGGCCGTAAATCTCCACGACTTCCTCTATCAAAGGTATATCATCAATCCTGATCTTTATCAAGGCACCACCCTGGTTATTACCTCCCGCATCTGCTGTAATATTGAGCGCGTACTCATGTGCCCTTTCCACATTCTGTATGATGCCTTCTTTCTTTATAGGCGTGCCGTCTGCCTTAAAGCCTTCAACTTTATACGATAAATTCTTATCAGCATTCGGCATCATGAAATATCCTTTAGCATCACGAATATTATCTTCTGTAAATTCCAAACTTCCGCGAGAGTGACTGAACGTAACTTTCAAGTCGGTAATTCCAAGAGACAAGACATCCGGATTTACAGACACTACAACATTTGCTATATTACATTTCAATGAAAGTGCCTTGTTATCTCCATCCTCAATAGTAAACTCTTGCATGCCACGATAGAATTTACTTCCAAAAGAGGCTGACACGCTGTCTCCTGTCCAAGCTTCAGCAAGGTATTTCCCGGATTTAAGGGAAATCAGTTCAGGAATGTTATCAAGACCTTTAAATTTGCGAATAAGACCTCGGGAAGTCTCAATATATACCACGCACTTATCGCGCAGAGTAGGATCCGACGTCAAGTCACCCGCCCTGGTAGTGATTTCACTCCTGATTTCCGCAGAAAGCTTGAGTGTTCCCTCGCCACCGGATGAAAACGGATCTTCCGATACGCATGCCTGTCCTACTAACGCAAGAATCAGACCTGCCCCCCATATTTTGAATTTATTCATATTTTTCATAGCTGTTCCTTACTTAGTGTGAAGACGAAGCTCCTTTACTACAGTTCCGGATGAATCTCCAACAGTGAGCTTGAATGTATGGTCTTTATCCGATCCTAAACCGCACAACATCACCATGAACCCAGAAACGTCGAATTTAACTTCCTTATCATTCAGCACGGTGGTCTTGCCGTCACCCAGAAGTCCGAGACCTTGTAGCAATTCAAGATTATCACCGGGTTCAACAAGGTCAAGCACATCAGGAACTAATCCCGCAAGATCTTCAGATATGATATTCACCTTAAATTCAGTTATTCCAGTCTCACTCGATATGTTCAACACTACATGCGAATCGGCATCGACATCATTAACCCCATCAAGATTTATCGGCTCCTCCGCTTCCACGACCGGTCCATCCTGTGGCGTTGGCGGTTGTGGATCATCAGGTCCTTCCGGAGTCTCCGGTCCTTCAGTCGGACGCTCGCTGTCATCAAGGATCTCATCCTCTTCAAGATCTACGTTGCGTTCAACGTTAGTGACCGTGACACTCGCGTCAACTTTCATATCAACGTTAGCATCGCCTTGATTCTCTCCTCCATGAGTATGAAGCTTGAACGTAATCTTATAATGATTGCCCTTCTCTACTTTTGCTATGGATTTTGTTTCGGAAACCTTTACACCCTCAACAAGACCATTGAAGGTTGCAACGAGCGAAACACCTTCCACATAACGGAAATAACCGGCGCTTCCACGATTTTCCTCACTTTTTGTAAACCTCAACCCTTTGGTATCATGATCTCCGGAAACAACTTTCACCTCAACAAACGAACTTTCATCCATTTGCTGTGTCAGAATCGGAGCAAAATTTATGGAAACCTTGATATTCTCAAGACGGCAAACTATTTCTCCAACATTATCTGTAATTTCTCCAGCCTTGATAGTGAATGCATCCGAACGACCTACATAATAGGGGTTCTCCCACTCGGCATCAAGATTTTCACCATATGTAGCAGTGGCAACATAAACACCCTTTTCAAGAGTAACAATCTCCGGCATGTCTCC
Organism: uncultured Porphyromonadaceae bacterium; assembly: GCA_947297425.1. Taxonomy (GTDB): domain Bacteria; phylum Bacteroidota; class Bacteroidia; order Bacteroidales; family Muribaculaceae; genus Lepagella. Next base: position 5,906 of record CAMYSW010000030.1, on the reverse strand, counting down.
ATAGCGATAAGTTGATGTAGGTGCCGAAGCTCCATCTTTGGTAAACGTAACTTTAAAGTCATCATAAACAATATCGCCACGTGTACCCCTGACAATTGTCTGATCCAATTCATCGTCGCGCAAATCCACATTCAACGCGCTTTTAAGAATCTGACCTTCTCCCTCTTCAGTCACAATATTGAACGGGGCTTCCTTACTACAACCTCCCATCAAGAGAGCTACAGAGAGAAAAATATGTTTATATCTTAATTTCATCTGTTTTCTTAACTTCATTTAATGGATTTTGATTTTTTAGCTACCTTCCTCATCGTAGCCGGAGGATCATATCCGAGCTTCACATCATCAATAATCAGCTCCGATCCCTTTGCAAACGCCTTGTAGTCATTGGCGCTTCGATTATCATTTCTCAGTCCTCCCCCCTCATTCAACGCGCTCCCGGTTGGGATTACAATAGAAGGAGTCCGTATTGTAGATGCAGAAGATTTAAAACCTAACTGAATTGTATTTGCCTTCTCGCCAAAATCATAGATATCAAGTATGACTGTACGTTCCTTAATATCAGAAGATGCCTCCAGTCTTAAAATACCTTGAGATATTTCTTTTCCTGAAGAATTAAAAACTTTAACATATGCCTCTGCTACCTCATTATTTACTGGCGTGTACCTATACTTGAACGTCAGTGTTAAAGGGCGTGAACCAAAATCAATCCCGTCATTCCTATGTTCGCCATTCGAATCGTAAGAATATGAACCTAAAAACAATTCACCGACACATTTGTCAAGACCGGCTTCTCCCGGAGTATTGGTACAATAATATGTTGTATTGAATGCGCCTCCGGAACGATCGGGAGTTTGTCCATTGTGGTTATATCCCACACTTCTGATAACCACATATCCATTTTCCGAAAAAGTGGAAGGAACTACAAACCAAGAATTAATATTGGCTGCTCCGGAGTAACATGTCTTTGCATTAACAGAAGACCAACCTATTGGTTCCGAACGATCAATTGATGAGGTCACATTATAATTTACTGGAGATACTCGGAAACCGCCACCTACTGCCAAATTGGATATACTCAACGTCTTATGCGTTTCTGCAAAACTTCCATTAGGCACATCCACAATGCTTTCTGTTGTAAAGGGTGAAATCGGAGTGCGGGGATTCGATGCATTGGAAAGTGCAAACTCCACATTGTCATATGTCTTGGATTCGATAAGGTCAAACACGTTTATTATACCGGTCTCAAGATCTTTCTGAATCCTGTTTACATTTACCGTTTTTCCATCACTGATAATAACGAGGTCATTCGTAATAAGACGAAGCTTGGATGGATCCTCCGGAACCACACGCAACTTCACTTTCTTAGCAAATGGGTCAACGTCTATTGAATACTTGGGGAAATCAACTTTCAGACGCGTTTGGGCACGTGCATCGGCAACCGCTCCATAATAAACCCAAAGCGGGCTACTCTCCATCTGAAGCTGCGGTGTCTTGACCTTGTATTTGAATTTATAAGGCAAGCCGCCTGCCTCTGACGAGGATATATCCTCAATGTCAAGAACTTCTGCCGCTACCTCATTATTGGTAACCTTGAACGTAACTTTATCCCGAATATCCGCACAATTGGTCAGGAGATACACCTCCCCTTCCGTGCCACGATATTCCATATTTGCTACAGGCTCTATCTTTATATCCACAGCCGACACGTTGACATTGAGAACAACCGGCTCGCTGACACGCGTAAGCATATCCTTAGCCACAAGCGAAACCGTATGTGATCCGATAGGCATCTTACCCAAAAATTCCTTAAGACCTACGATACCCATCTTGTCGGGATTGCGGAACAAACCTGTCACCGAAATTCCGGAAGCATTGACATTTGCCTGCTCCATATCGGAAGCATTCACTAACTGAACTTCCTTTCCGAAAGGGGGATTATAGGTGGAAGATTCATTCAGTTTCAACACAACTTCTTTGAGTCCGCCAAAAGCATACACCTCATAGCGGGGATTACCAACGGGGGTAAAACTCTCAAATGCGCTAAGAGTCTCACCGTCTGTAAAATCCTTTGCAACTACTGACGGAGCAGGGGCCTCGAAAAGTTCATCACCCAGAGGGACCTCTACCGTTTCGGAAACGACATTCTCCTCGAACTGCACATCAAGCGACAAGTTGCCGGTAGATGAACTGCCGTTAACCCCGATTGTCACTATATAATGCTTACGCGCCTCAGCTGTGAATCCCGCAGGCTGAAGAGTCACTTTCTTACCGGCTGCATTAGTCAGGGTAAGATTCAATTCTATCTGTGTCGGAGCCATGTATGCGGGGCGATCCTCATCCTGCGCAAAAACCACATAATCATGTCCAACAGACCGTATAGCAGAACTATAAGACGTAAAATTTGATTTGAAAGCATCAGTATACCTTACACTGACCATTGCATTGGCAAGTGTTGCAGTGAGACTCACGTTCTTCTGATCACCGGCAGTTATTGCCACATTATCGGAAGCGTAGAACCAAGGATTCTCAAAACCTTCCACATCGCGATCGCCATAAACCGCCTCTACCTTATATTCACCTATAGGAAAAAGTTCTTCCTTATTAAATTCCTCAAGACGATCCCACTTTCTACTGAAACTACCGTCAGTCCTTGAAAGAGACACTCCGAAATCTGATGCATCGGGGATTATTGTCGCTTTCGTATCATCGGCTCGAGTAGAAGCTGAGATCTTCCCGTCAGCCACAAGGGTGAGTTTCAAGCTCCCCTCTTCCTTTGAGCCTTGCCATGGATTGTCATCCGCCCCGCACCCGGTAAAGATGCACGCAGAGACCGTGACAAACATGGCACCTAAAGCAAATTGTTTCATAAACATGGTTAATAATTTGAAACAAAATTAAGACAAAATTATAATATTAGCTAATTTTCATGTAAATTTGTGCAAAATTGCGTCAATTATTCCAATCGTGACATAAGCCTAAAGTTACTTTTAAGCTAATCACATAAAGTTGTCACAATTCAGTTACCATTCAATAATACTTTAAATATCAACTGGATGAATTATTTAAAAAAACTGCTTACTTTAATGATCTTTGCACTGGCATGCTCTAATATGACCAATGCTCAAGGAATCAAGGATCTCCTTAACGGACTCGGGGGATCAGACAGCAAGGAAACCATCGGGAATCTTCTTGAAGGTGTTTTCTCAAACTCCAATATATCTGTAAAAGACCTTCAGGGCAATTGGCTCGCAACCGGTCCTGCCGTTGCATTCCAAGGCGATAATTTCCTTAAAAAAGCAGGAGGCACAGCGGCATCAGCAGCTATTGAAACAAAGCTAAAACCGTATTACCAGAAATATGGACTGACGGGTGCGACACTTATCATTGACAATGCCGGCAACTTCCAACTGAAAATAAAGAAACTGACCCTCAAGGGAACCGTAACACAAGGAGCCGACAAGGGTGTGTTTGAATTTAATTTCAGCGCCGCCGGTAAAATAAAACTTGGAAAAGTAAAAACGTATGTTCAGAAAACGTCTCGCACTATGGATGTAATGTTCGATGCAAGCAAACTCATCACCATAATCGATGCAGTTGCAAAATATTCCAACATATCCGTGGCAAAGACGCTGTCGAGCCTGCTCAATTCTTATGACGGACTATGCGTAGGATTCGCGTTAAAGGCGAATTAAACTTGAATCTTAATTAATTTAAACAAGTCTTAAAATGTTTTCAGGAATAGTAGAAGAAGCGGCAGAAGTCGTAGCTTTGCAGGAAGACGGCAGCAACCTTCACATAACCATGCGTTGCAACTTTGTCGATGAGCTTACAATAGACCAGAGCATATCCCACAACGGCGTCTGCCTGACAGTAGTCGCGCTTCCGGGAGACGGCACCTATACGGTAACAGCCATTAAGGAAACCCTTGACCGCTCAAATCTCGGTAACCTTAAGGTCGGAGACCTTGTGAACCTTGAGCGTTCAATGAAAATTAACGGGCGACTGGATGGACATATCGTGCAGGGACACGTTGACCAGACTGCAATCTGTACGGATGTTAAAGAAGCCGACGGAAGCTGGTATTACACATTCGAATATCAAGCGGACAAAGAGCTTGCCGGACGCGGCTATATAACGGTAGACAAGGGTTCCGTTACAGTAAACGGCGTAAGCCTCACCGTCTGTGAGCCAACCTACAACAGTTTCAAGGTAGCGATAATTCCCTATACCCACGATAATACCAATTTCTGCCGTATAGACAAAGGTACAATCGTGAATATCGAATTTGATATCCTTGGAAAGTATCTCGCAAGAATCATCGGGGCACAATCCCTTTAAGGTTTTAAAAATATGGCACACCATAGAAATCGCAACTTTTGTAAGTTGCGATTTTTTTATTAAATTTACGATTCAATTCAGAAACTATGAGCGACGTTATTCTTCCTCCTGCATTTCCTGATAAAAATGCTCGCGTCATAAACACCCCTCGCCATATAACACTCGTTGGTGCCAACGGTGCGGGGAAGACACGTTTCATGCAAGAGATGATTTCCCTATGCAGCAAACGCGCTTATTGTCTGTCTGCCCTTTCCGCCTCTTTCCCCGAAAGGGAAGAATCTGACCGTTATGGCTCGATAGACTACCTATACAGGGAAGCGGCACACAGACATACATATATGCGCACTGACGCGGTGAGCGAACTTGACAAACTCATATATATGGTGTTTGCAGATGAACTCGAATACCTTCTTGAACTGAAAGACAGGGAAATCGGAGAAGGGAAACGCGTGAAACTACGCAAAACCAAACTCGACATAATTAAGAATCTTTGGGAGCAGAATTTTCCCGGCAACAAGATAATGCGCAACAAAGGTTCGCTGATGTTTGCAACGCAGGCTGGAAATGACCTGATAAACGTTGCCTCCCTCAGCCAAGGTGAAAAAACCGTGCTCTATTATATTGCAGCCGTGCTTTATGCCATGCCGGACGCTGTGATATTCGTAGACTCTCCCTCACTGTTCATACACCCTTCCATAATATCATCGTTATGGGACTCTATCGAGGCTCTACGCCCGGACTGCACATTCGTATATGATTCGGCAGACATGGACTTCATCAGTTCAAGATCGAAAAATACGTGCGTCTGGATAAAGAGCTATGATTCGGGGCAGAAAACGTGGAACTATGAAGTGATCCGCGACACCCCGCTGAATGAAGACATATTCATCGAACTTGCAGGAAGCCGGAAACCGGTGCTCTTTATTGAAGGAGACAGGCAACACAGTATCGACTTCAAGCTATATTCGCTTGTGTTTCAGGATTGGAATGTGCGTCCTCTCGGCTCTTGCGACAAAGTGATTGAGACAACCCGCACTTTCAATGACCTCAAAAACATGCATCATCTCCGAAGCCGGGGCATAGTGGACCGCGACAGACGCACGGATATTGAGGTTGAATATCTTCGCAAGAAAGAGATAATGGTGCCTGAAGTGGCTGAAGTGGAAAACATCTTTCTCCTTGAAAGCGTTATCCGGGTGATGGCACGCCGTCGCGGCAGAGACGCAGAAAAGATAATCAGGAAGGTTCGGAAAGAAGTGATACAAACGTTTAAGCAGAAATCCGAACAACAGGTTCTGCAGCATGTCAGACACAAGGTGAAACGGGATGTGGAATGCAAGATAGACGCACGTTTCTCTTGTATAACCGCACTCGAGACACACCTGAAAACACTTGTATTCAAGCTCGAACCAAGAAAAAATTACAACCGCCTCCGTGAGCAATTCGCGACCATGGTTCGCGACAATGATTATTCGGCAATATTGAAAGTTTTCAATCACAAGCCAATGCTTCCCGATTCGGAACTACCGAAACTTTTGGGATATCGCTCGCGCGACGAATATGTAAAC
>CAMYSW010000029.1:0-13935 GCA_947297425.1 uncultured Porphyromonadaceae bacterium | reverse complement strand
ATATAATGATGAACAAAAAAGAGGAAGCAAAAGAGCTGATAAAGCAAGCCGAGAATGCCGACCCCAGCAATTACCTTACATATTGCCGCATAGGAGAACTCTATGAAGATATGCATGAAGATGAAAATGCCGCGGCAAACTATCTGAGTGCGTTCAGCCTCGCCGATAGCAAGTCAAGCCGACCCCTCGAATCGCTCATCAGCCTTGCCGACAAGAATTATCCCGCAGTGGAGGCTGCTATCCAGTATGCCATTTCACGCACCGCCAACACGGATCCCCTCTATTTCCTGCAGGCAAGCATAGCTTTCAACAGTGGCAATTACAGGCAAGCATATGAAGGGTTCACCCGTCTGTTGCAGTCGCGCGAAGGGCAGATTGCATCAGTATATGCAAATATGGCACGATGCTGCGTAGCCCTTGATAAGATTTCAGAGGCAACCACAAATGCCGACCTTGCCGTGCTTAAAGAAAACAGCGTTCCCAATTTGATAGTAAAAGCGGAAACGGAACTTGCAGCCAACAATCCTTCCGCAGCACTTCTGGCATCCACAAAAGCACTGCACATAGACGCCTATTCCACCGATGCCCTCGTACAGTCGGCTCTCGCCAACATTGCCTTAGGAGATCCGAAAGCGGCTATGCAAAGCCTTAACGAGGCAGCAATGATAGATCCGGCAAATCTATATGCAAGGATGATACGAGCATATGTCAACTTCAATATGCTTGACAATGCAAAAGAAGCGATACTTGAATATGGAAGAATCGGCAACACTATCGATCCTGAAAATTTCCGCGATATCACCTACAAGGCACTCGCCCAATGTCTCGCGGGGAAAAAGCTTGATGCTGACGAAACCATGAAACGCGCAATACTTGAAAAAGAAAATAAGACCAAAGATGATTATTATCTTGCCGCCGTGTATTACGCACAGACCGGCAACCTTGAAAAAGGTAAAGAAATGATCGATAAGGCGATAAACCTCGGATATCAGAACCTGTATAACCTGTATTCAAACAAGACCGCCAACATAAACATATCCCCCCTGCGTCATCTCATCAAATGATATAATTAAGTGACCACATTAAAACGACATCGTTTTAATGTGGTCACTTGCTTAAACAAGCCCTGTACTTTATATAAAACCAATTAATAACCTAACCAATGAAAACAATCACAAGTGCGGTCGCAGTCATGTCACTCGGCATGATAGCATCCGCAAATGCAACAGCAGCACCCAAGAAAGAAAAACGCACAACAGATCCGTCAAAACCGAATGTCCTGATCATATATGCAGATGATCTCGGATATGGAGACCTCCAATGTTATGGTGCTAAAAACGTAGAAACTCCCAACGTGAATCGTCTTGCCGACAACGGAATCCGGTTCACTAATGCGTATGCCACCGCCGCCACCAGCACGCCCTCCCGCTATTCAATGCTCACCGGGCATTACAGCTGGCGCCGCCCGGACACGGATATCGCTCCTGGCGATGCAGGTATGATTATCCGTCCGGAACAATACACCATTGCCGATCTGTTTAAGTCTGCCGGCTATTCAACATGCGCAATCGGCAAATGGCACCTCGGGCTGGGAGACAAGACCGGGAAACAGGATTGGAATGCCCAGCTGCCTGCAGCACTCGGAGACATAGGCTTTGATTATTCATATATCATGGCAGCCACTGCGGATCGTGTCCCGTGCGTCTTTATCGAAAACGGACACGTTGCAAACTATGACCCCTCCGCCCCCATCGAAGTCAGTTATAAGAAAAACTTTCCCGGCGAGCCAACAGGAAAGGACAATCCCGAACTCCTCTATAATCTCAAACCGACTTTCGGGCACGACATGTCCATCGTAAACGGCATCTCCCGCATCGGCTATATGAAAGGAGGCGGTAAAGCCTTATGGAAAGATGAGAACATAGCTGATTCAATCACTGCGCATGCCATCGATTTCATAAAGGATAATGGCGACAAACCGTTTTTCATGTATTTCGCGACAAACGACGTGCATGTACCGAGATTTCCACACGACAGGTTCAGAGGGAAAAACAAAATGGGATTACGTGGCGATGCCATAGCACAATTCGACTGGAGCGTAGGGCAATTGATCAAAACTCTTGAAGATTTGAAAATTCTCGACAACACAATAATCATCCTCTCCAGCGACAATGGTCCGGTGCTTAACGACGGATATGATGACCACGCTGAAGAGCTCCTCAACGGCCATTCACCCACAGGAGAATTGCGAGGATCGAAATATAGCCTCTACGAAGGTGGAACCCGCGTTCCCGTGATAGTTCACTGGCCTGCAGGAAAACTCAACAAAGGTGAAAATGCCACGGTTCTTTCCCAAATTGACCTTGTCGCATCGTTCGCTGGATTCCTCGGAGTCCAGATGCCCAAAGGTAGCGCACAGGATTCATTCAACCGCATGGACAACTGGTTAGGACGCGATATGACAAGCCGCCCATGGATCGTGCAGCAAGGATATGACCATACTCTCGCCCTGCGTGTACCGGAATGGAAATATGTTGAAGCAAGCACATTCCCTAAGATGAAACCGCGAGGCGCATATGTCGAGACCGGATGCGCACCCGTTCAGCAGCTATATGACATGAACAAGATTTATGAAGAGGAAAACGTTGCCAGCTCCCATCCGGAAGAAGTAGGCAGACTTCACCTGCTGCTTGAAACCATACGTAAAGGAAACTATAATGAACTTCCGGCAAAAGAAATGCCTTGATTACATAATGAAAGTGTTAAATCATTAAATACCATCATAGTTATTTTCAATTAACACTTATTAACAATTAAAGCTTCTCAATTTTGCACACGCCCCTCGGGTGTGTGCAAATTGTTTAAAAGCATGTTTTAAAACATATAACCGCTCTAACAAAGCGTATAGTATAAAGTTAGGGACAATATCTGCTTTGGAAAAGACAAACAGAGATAAAAAAGTTGTTAAAAGATTGGGATTTAGAAGCATTTTTGATTATCTTTGAATCGTAAGAAGTTGAAAATCTTAAAATTTGTAAAAACAACAGCAAGAAAACATGGAACAGACACTTGTTATCCTCAAGCCTTCTGCAATAGAACGCAACCTTATCGGTGAAGTGATCACCAGAATAGAGAGAAGAGGATTAATAATCTGCGGAATGAAGATGATTCAACTGGACGAACCTATCCTCCGTGAACATTACGCCCATTTGGTCAACAAACCTTTCTTCCCCTTGATCGTCGCTTCCATGATAGCGTCTCCCGTAATCGTCATGTGCCTGAAAGGTATTGACGCGGTAAGCGTTTTCCGCGAGATGACCGGCGCAACCAACGGCAGAAAAGCTGCTCCCGGAACTCTTCGAGGTGATTTCTGTATGAGCGGACAAATGAACATCGTCCATGCAAGTGACAGTGTTGAAAACGCCAAGATAGAGCTTGCAAGATTCTTCAAACCTGAAGAGATTTTCGACTATACATCAGCAAACATGGATTTTCTTTACGCTGAAGACGAACTCTAATAAACACGATAATAATAACCTCTCTTTTCGAAAGGCAAATCTCCTCGAATTTTTGACAACCGAAATGATAAGATTTAAGAACATACTTGGAGCGACATTATTGATGGCTATAGCTGCCACCAATGTGTATGCCCAGAAAATAGTGTCGAAAGCTGCCCACTCGGATATGCATAAGCAGCTTCTCGCAAATCAGGCAAAAAGCAAAGACCAAATTCGTCTCGTTGAAAAAAACACATTCATTGACCTCATCGACGACATAGAGCCGGAGCTTGACATCTATACCGAGGGCTGGAACAGCAAAGCCGTGAATCCTTTTAAGAACGCAGATGTTCCCGATTCTAAGGTTATTGATGTATCCGATTACTTTATGCCTGTTCCCGGTCGCGTAACTTCCAATTATGGATATCGTGCCAGATTTGGCAGGATGCATAAAGGCGTTGATCTTGGAATCCGCAGTAATGACACAATATATGCCGCTTTCGATGGCAAGGTGCGTCTGACTGCATATGAAGCAAGGGGATATGGAAATTATGTGATCCTGCGCCACCCTAACGGACTTGAGACCGTTTACGGTCACCTCAACAAGCATCTCGTAAAACCGGATCAGACAGTGAAGGCAGGACAACCTATCGGTCTTGGTGGAAGCACAGGCAGAAGCACGGGGCCTCACTTGCACTTTGAAACCCGTTTTATGGGTTATGCCATCAACCCCGCCGCGATATTCGATTTCGCAAACCACACAACGCACACTGACACTTATACATTCTCAAAATCTACATATACAAAACCAAGAAACTTTGCACCATCAAAGAATCTTGCAAAATCAGAAAAAGAGAACCCGTATAAGAAAGGTAACGCAAAGAAAACGACATATACCGTGAAGAGAGGTGATACATTATCTTCAATAGCCCGTTCCTACGGAATGTCGGCAACCACTCTCCGGAGAATAAACAATCTGGCAAGTTCTGACAAGATCAAGGCTGGACAACTCTTGAAATTGAAATAATTGTTTCATAATAGTGTTTTACATTAATTTTGCATAAGTTGACGGGATGGCAAGTGATTGTCGTCCCGCCTTCATTTTTAGGCTGAACTTTTCTTCAATCTGCGTTGTATTAAAGACATAAAACTAATACACGTATGATTCCACTTTTCATCGCCACTGGCTCTCCTCATGTAGCAGATAACCTGAATGACACTTTAGGGCTACATTTATCAAACACTACTGAAGAAAGTTCATATTTCATTGCAAGATTGCTAATGAAATGTGTTTATTGGTTTCTCAACCTCTTAGGGCTTGAACAACACTCAAACCTGTTCTTGATCCTATACGCAATCCTCGTGTTCATTGTTGCAATAGGAGTCGGTATGCTCGTAAAATGGGGCATGATATATATCCTCAATAAAATAGGACCCCACGTAAAAAACGTTTTTTATCAATATCTTGTAGAACACCATTTCTTCACTAAGATATGCAGGATAATCCCGCCAATAATATTCTTGATACTTATCCAGTTCACATTAAACGGCAAAGAATCACTCGCATCCTGGCTCTCGCGCATCACGTGGATTTACATAGTCTACGTATTGTGCCGCACATTCACTACCCTTGCCGATGTAGTATGGACACATATTGACAACCGCGCCAACAAACGCCGGCTACCGCTCAAAGGTGTTGTGCAGTTAGTTAAACTGATAATGTGGATCATAGGCGTCATCGTTGTGGTGGCAATACTCTTCAACCGCTCTCCGGCGTCAATGCTTGCAGGGTTGGGAGCGTTCTCAGCCGTCCTCATGTTGGTGTTCAAAGACAACATACTCGGCGTAGTTGCGGGAGTGCAACTTGCAGAAAACGATTCTCTACACGAAGGCGACTGGATTGTGCCTAACGGTTCGGATGCCAATGGCACCGTGATAGAAGTCGGACTCACGGCAATAAAGATCGAAAACTGGGATAAGACAATATCCACTATACCTCCATACAGCCTTATCAGCAACGGCTTCAAAAGCTATAGGAACATGCAACAGAGCCACACAAGGCGCATACAGAGATCATATATGATCGATGCTGACAGTGTAATACCTGCCGATGAAGCAATGCTTGCTGAATTTGCCGAAATTCCCCTATTGAAAGAATGGATAACCAAGAAAATTGAACAGCGAGATGCCGGCAAGGTTGAGGATGTAAACAACAGTGCCGGACTTGCAGACGGATCTATCGATACCAACTTGGGAATAATGAGGGCATATACAAAAATATACCTTGATAACAACCCGAACATAAGCCATGTTGACGATTGCTTCGTGAATACGTTGGGACAGACAGCTACAGGCATACCATTACAAGTATATTGCTTCACATCCACTTCATCGTGGATTCCATATGAAGGCATCCAGTCAACAGTGTTCGAGCATATAGCCGCAATGCTCTACCGCTTCCATCTATACACGTTCGAATACCCCTCCGGACGCGACACTATCATTGACGGCTACCTAAGTCCGGGAAAAGATCCGGAATATTTATGGGGACTCCCCTATCCCTTCTTTGCCTGTAGTGGCAGTCCGCAGCGTCCCGGCACGCCTCCGGCAGGATTATATCCAGGATCAGCGCTGTATTGCGGTCAAGCAGCAGATCAGTCTACAGCAACAGCCGCCAACACTTCTGATACAAAGTAAACCATTTGATTACCTCATGAATACACACACACATCTCTCGATGTGTGTGTGTATATTACACTATATTATGTTTCCAAATCAACATTGCAGATGCTTTATATCAATCTCAATTACGTATAAATTAATGCAATAGGTTGTTTTAGATTATAAAAATAAATAAGTATCTCTTGGTAAGAGATACTTATTCCGATTGCAAAGATACTTAATTCATGCCATTTTACAAAACATCCCAGACATTTTATATCCTGCAAACGTATCAAAATTACCCTCTTATAATTCTGTGCATGCGAAATGTGCATTAATACAAAAAGTCTTTTTACCCTAAGTTTCAATATCTTGCAATTCATTTTCTTAACCATTTTTCATGCAAAGTAATTTGCACCCAATTCCATTAAGCTATATTTCAAGGAGTTGAGAAAAATAAGTATCTCTTACCAAGAGATACTTATTCTTGCCGGTCAGATTTGAACGGATTATGTTTATAAATTTCGTCACTTTTACATCCTCTCATCTCCATTACCTGCCATTAAAAGAACAGATCCGGCGGGAAGAAAGGACATGCTGTTAACATTCCTTTTCGTGCACTTTCAACAAACACCCAAATGGCTTCAAATCAATACTGTAACATAAGTGATTTTGAACAATTTGTCGAAAGTGGAAAGATTGTGTCATGTCCGAGAATGACAGCAGAACGAGCGATACCCTCTTTCCTCGCGTGTGTCCGCAGAAACGGGAACAAAGAGTTTTCCGACAGGTCTATACGATTATGGATAGTGGATATGCTGCTCAAAGGGATGAAACAGGCAACATGCCGGAGATATGTTTATGCATTGCGATCCTTATATCGTGACATGAACGTTGATAAACACTCCGGATATGACCCTTTTGAGTCAGTGAAAGAGTTTACAGAATATTCCTACAAGTCACCGGATAAAAGAATTTCAGACAATCTGTCATTGCTCAGGCGCTTATTAAAAAAAGACAGGAAAGATTCAGATTGGATAATATCTAACGTGATCCAATATCTCTTTTACAATGTCGATGCATCTTTGGAAGATGTGATCAGTCTCAGGTTCGGAGATATATGTATAAGTTGCCCACAGACGGACGACATTGTAGAGAGCATGCGTCTTTCTCCCCAACAGAAATACGTATTTCCTCTCTATCAGGGAAAGAAGCGGAATCCACGGATAATAAGTGACCTTATCGTGGAAATGAAAACAACCCTCCGTTCAGTCGGAATGGATTTCGGCAACTCCTTCTCACGTGAATCTCTCACTGAAATGTGGATTACTTCCGCACTCGGTTGCGGCATTTCTGTAAGTGAAATAAGGGGTGTCATCCCATCAGTGCCATCTGGATTCGCATTCCTCTCACTTATAGAACCGGCTGAAATAAACGAAACTCGGAAAACTGAGATAGTAAATCTCGTAGCGGAGACATTCAATGACAAAACAATACGCTGGTACGTGATGAAACTGCGTACAGGCGTAACCCCGGATGACATAACAGGCTCATTACCTCATGGCGACAACAGTCCATATAAAGAGCTGTCGTTTTATTATCCTGTCAGGAAAGACATACGCAGGGACAATAAGGATAAAAAGAAAATTGTCACTCGCGAAGTGCCTTATCTTCCCGGACTGCTGTTCTTCCGGCTCCGCAGCGACAAGGTTGGAAAGTTCATGAGCGGCATAGGCAAGATGGCTTGGTGCTATCGCCGAACCAATAGCCCGGACAGTCCGTATTCATATATCACCCAACACGAAATGACAAGGTTCCAGCGACATATTGGCAAACTCACTTCCGATATCGAGATTGAACTCATAAACCATCAGCAGGCAAATATAGGAGACAAAGTTAAGATAAACGGCGGCGGACCTTTGGACGGCATGGAAGGTATTGTGCGTGAAATATGCAACACGGATGGAACCAGGACATATGTCCTCCGGCTTTCAGAGACCTCGTTCATAAGATGGAACGATATAAGGGTGGAAGAAGCATTCATAGAACATGCCGGATAAGTAAGTGATCACTTATTTAGAAACTGTTTAAACATATCGCTTATGATTGACATTAATGAGATAGCAGGACTTTCACATTATCTTGCCATGAGAAATCAAATGGCAGGTGCTCTTGTGTTTGACGGTCACGCCCCCACTCCTGAAGAGAAGAATATCAAACGGGATTGTCGTCAGTTAAGCGACAGGATATGTATTGGATTGTCCGGATGTAAAGAAGAAGACATTCCCATTCTACTTGAATGTTATGACCTGACATACCGTATGGGCTACAGCAGGATGCCCGATATGAAATTCATCGAACACAACAGGGAGCGCATTATACAGGCATGGGAAAATGGCAACCACTGTATTGAGGAAAGTGCGGTATTCGGTATCCTTTCAACTCCGTGCGGTCAGACATACGGAACAGACAGCAAAAGACGTAGCAACACTTATCGTCTTCTACTTGACAGATGGGCGAATACCCTCAGGAGACATAACAGATTCCCCGATGCTACAACCTACGAAAACTATCAGCGTCTCGCACTGATTATGCATGAAAACCTGCCTGAAGAAACCAAATACATATGGTATGAACATAATCAGATTGGAGACCTTTCCTCTTTGGGTTCGACAATACTGCGCAGCTATCGCCGGTTTGCAAACGCCTTGTTCCCCTATATCATGGATTATGATGAACACGTTTCACTCGACAATAAGATCCTTGAAGAGTTGTGTACACGCAAAGACCTCAACCCGTATGACCGCAAAGCATTCCACCTTGCCCTGAGTTTCAACAAAGCGATGGCGTAAGTGAGAATGGCTTAAGAAGCTGTTTAAAATAAGATATATAACTAAAATGAAACCTACCATCATTATCCAGGCAAGAACCGGATCCACGCGCTTGCCTAATAAAATGACAAAACCATTTTTAATGGGAAAAGCGTATTGGACATATTATTGGATCGGCTCAATTCCGAAAGAGATAACCTTGCCCTTCTTGATAACCATCTCACCCAGTTGTCGTGTTGCTTTCTGACTCATTTTCGACACAGCAAAAACAGACTAATGCTGAAGTGGATATCAGACAGGCACAACCTTAAGTTTTTTGTCCCATCATTTATTAAATATAATAACAGCCGTATTGTGAAGAATAATAGATTACTATGTGCATTCACATATATTACATGTATATGTTTGCCACTTATAGCAGACGATTCCGTATCCACTGAAGAAACCAACGATTGGGGAAGGAAGTTTATTAAATCTCCTTTTGGCCTGGGACTTGATTTACAAACAAAATATGTATGGCGTGGCATGGAAATGATGACTGAAGATTCCGCTCCCGTTTTATTCCCGTCAGTTAACTATTCCTTCAAAGGGTTGTATGTTTATGCCATGGGGGGATATGCCGTAAATGGCAAATATGCAGAGGTAGATTTGGGTATCAGTTACACATGGAACGGACTTTCGATAGGTTTCAACGATTATTATTATCCATCTGTAAATAATAGGGAAGACAAATATTTTGAAGGAGGTAAAAATACGGGGCATTGGTTCGAAGGTTTCGTAACATACTCTTCTGAAAAGATACCATTCTGGGCTACCGTTAGTAACTTCTTTTATGGCGCAGACAAATATGTAGATGTGGCAGGTGAAGAGAAACAGGCATATTCAACATATCTTGAGTTGGGAACATATTATGACTTCCTTAAATATAACAGAGTGTCTCTCGTTGTCGGTGCTGCATTAAACAGGTCATGTTATAATGGTTATGGGCATGATTTCTCCATTTGTAATATCGAATTGAAATACACGTATAATGTTGTTTTCAAGAGTGGCTGGATGTTGCCTCTTAATGTGGCATATATTTATAATCCGGTTTTCGACAAGTCATTTGTCAATTTTACAGCGAACTTTGCTTTCTGACGTAATGAGTGAACTCAAGCGTAATGCCATAATAATGGCAGCCGGAACATCCTCCCGTTTTGTTCCCCTGTCGTATGAAACGCCCAAGGGTCTTCTTGAAGTCAAGGGGGAGATTCTTATCGAGCGTCAGATTAATCAGCTCAGGCAAGCCGGAATAACCGATATAACAATTGTCGTAGGTTACATGGCTGCCAAGTTCGATTATCTCAAGGATAAATATGGTGTCCGGATGGTTCTCAACGAGGATTACGTACATTGTAACAACACTTCGTCTGTAGTCAGGGTACTTGATCGCCTGAAGGATACGTACATCTGCTCCTCTGACAATTATTTTCCACGAAATGTTTTCAAGGGAGAGCCTGTACAAAGCTACTATAGTGCATTGTATGCCTATGGTGAAACAGGAGAATATTGTATAAACACGGATTCTGATGACAATATCAAGGGGGTTACCATAGGGGGTAAAAACTCTTGGTACATGGTGGGTCATGTATATTTATCCAAGGATTTCAGCAATGCGTTCAAGAAATTGTTGGTGAAGGAGTATGTCAAAGAAGAAGTGAGACGGGGATATTGGGAAGATGTATATATCAATCATATCGATCAACTCCCTAAAATGAGGATAAGGAGATATGAAAGAAATGAGATTGAGGAGTTTGACACGATAGATGAACTTCGGAGATTTGACAAATCCTATCAGCACGATACCAGATCTTCCATTCTTAAAATGATAGCCGGAAGAATGGGATGCCGAGAGGAAAATCTTTACGGTTTCAAGAAACTGGAACATGACGGCGACCATCTTCTTTTTTCATTTCTGAATGACGGAGTGACTTACTGTTTCAACGAATCAGACAACACCATAACTAAGCTATGAAGACGGCTGTCATACTTGCAGCGCGGAAAGAGCGAGATTCGGATATTCCTTATCCCCTAATACCTTTTGCCGAAGGCATATGCCTCATGGACCGTAATCTTTCCATATTGAAAGAATGCGGTTATGAGAATATCTATGTCGTTGTCGGTTTCAGATATGATATGTTCCTGAAATATCAAGGCGACGGAGTCTCCGTAATCAACAATAAGAATTATGAGTTCACCGCCTCAATGGGTTCTTTGGCATTGTGTAAGGAAGTCATTAAAGAAGACTTTCTACTTGTAGAGAGCGACACCTTCTTTGAAAAGAAGGTGGTTGAACGGTTGACAATGCTTGACGAAGGCAACTGCTTGTCAATGACAGAAGAAAGCGGTTCCGGAGATGAATGTTTCGTGGAAACCAAACGAGGCTTTGTCACCAAAATTACAAAAGACCGTCACCGTGTTTGTAATTTCGAAGGTGAGATGATGGGTATAACCAGAATCTCATTGAAGACCTTCTCCAAGATGATTTCAGCATGGGAAAATTCTTCAAATCCCTATCTGAATTACGAATACCTCTTGATGGATGTGACCGAACCGCTCGATCGTCCCGTTGTCCGTTTCAAGAATGTTATATGGGGTGATGTCGATTGCAAGGAAGATTTCAAGAAACTTCAGAATGAGGTTTATAGGAAACTGAGACAGAGAGAGAATCCATATGATGAGGAGAATCTGAGAAGCCACCTTCATAAGATTTTCGAAGATAAGGACATCTCGAAGGCGGAGATTGTGAAAATCGGAGGTATGAGTAACAAGAACTTCAAAGTCACAATCGATGGTAAAAGCTATGTGCTCAGAGTCCCGGGTAACGGTTCTGAAGGTATGGTTGAGAGATCCAATGAAGAGTTTAATGCCATTGAAGCTTGTAAGCTTGGTGTCAATCCTGAAATCAGGTATTTCAATCCTTCAAACGGCATAAAGCTCATCGACTTTGTGGAGAACGCGGAAACTCTGAACGCTGCCACTATCCAGCGTCATGACAATATGTGTAAGATAGCGGCAATATACAGGAAGGTTCATTCTTCACGCATCCGTCTGAAGAATGAGTTTAATCTGTTCCATGAGATTGAGAAATACGATCGTCTGATAGAGAAAGCTGGTGCCATTATGTACAAGGGATGGGAGAATGTACGTCCTAATGTTCTTGCATTGGAAGGTTATCTGAATTCACTTGGTGTCGACCTCAAGCCTTGTCACAATGATGCACTTTATGAGAATTTTATCAAGGCGGCTGATGGCACTCTATATCTCATTGACTGGGAGTATTCCGGCATGAACGACCCTATGGCTGATTTCGCTGCACTGTTTATAGAGGCTGGCTTTGAAAAGGAGAATGAAGATTATATACTTGACAAATATTTTGAGGGGAACATACCATCCTGTGCCCATGAGAAGATTCTTTGCTATCAGATACTTTGGGATTACCTTTGGTCTCAGTGGACAGTAATAAAGGAAGCTAAGGGCGATGATTTCGGCACATACGGTATTGACCGTTTCAACAGAGCCATATCTAATTTGAAAAAAATCAATATACAATAATGATAACTGAAAATGATAACTGAAAAAAGGGAAATAGACTGGGCGACGATGCTCGTTCCATTCGGGATTGTAATCGCGATGATGGCAGTGTTTATAATTGCGCCGGAATCCTCTAAGAACGTTGTTGACACCATGAGGGGATTTTTCGGAGACACAATTGGTGTTTATTATCCTTTGATTGCGATTGGAGCAGTGCTTTGCTCCCTTTATATCGCACTTACTCCCAAATATGGCAACGTGCGTCTTGGAAACACTGACAAACCTGCATATGGCAATTTCAAATGGGGTACTATGATTTTCACATCAACGATGGCGGCTGACATCTTGTTCTATTCACTTATTGAATGGGCCCTTTATGGTGGCGAGCAGCACGTAAAGGATCTTGGCGGCTCCCAGATGTGGGCTCCCACTTTCACGCTTTTCCATTGGGGTCCCCTCGCGTGGGGATTCTATGTGGTTCTTGCTGTATGCTTCGCATTCATGATTCATGTGCGCCAGCGTCAGCGTCAACGTTTCTCCGAGGCATGCCGCCCATTGCTTGGTGACAAGGTTGACGGCTTCTGGGGCAATGTCATAGACATTACAGCAATCTTCGCAATTGTATGTGCGACTGCAACAACTTTCTCACTTGCCACACCCCTTCTTACAAATGCAATGGGCAGTGTCTTCGGATTTGTGCCGACCACTGCCTTGACTATTCTCGTTTTACTATTAATTTGCGCAGTATATACTGTCACCGTTTTATTTGGAATATCTGGTATCAGCAAGCTTGCTGGAATCTGTTCATACCTGTTCTTTGCAATACTGTTGTATTTCTTCTTTCTCGGAGGAGAGCCGCAATATATTGTTGAGACTGGTTTCCAATCGTTCGGCAACATGGTTCAGAACTTCATAGGCCTTTCAACCTACATGGATCCTCTCCGGGAGAACGGTTTCGCTCAGAACTGGACGGTTTATTATTGGGCATACTGGCTTGTATGGTGTGTTGCCACACCTTTCTTTATTGCAATCATTTCCAAGGGCAGGACAATTCGTAATGTAGTCTGGGGTTCATTCGGCTGGGGACTTGCCGGAACATATCTGTCCTTCATAATTCTCGGAAATTATGGACTGGCTCAACAATTGAAGCATGGGATTGATGCGATCGGTTATATCGGCAACGGTGGTGAGATGTATGAGGCTATCCTTATGATATTCGACACGCTTCCCTTGCCTTGGCTTGCCCTCATATTGCTGACAATAACCATGATAGCATTCTATAGCACAACCTTGGATGGCATAACATACGTTACATCCTCATATAGCTATAAACAGATTTCTCCTGATGAGGAACCATCACGAGGTGTACGCGG
>CAMYSW010000028.1:0-14021 GCA_947297425.1 uncultured Porphyromonadaceae bacterium | reverse complement strand
ATATAATGGACTTGACTGGGACGATTATCCTCCTTTCCGGCATGACTTAAGAAGGGATGGTTGCTTTTTTCTGGGGAAGGCGGCATGGAAGGTGAAAAATATCAGAGGTGCTATAAGGATTGCCGCAGCAGCCGGAGAGAAACTTGATGTTCTCGGTGGGTATCGGCTTAACTTTAAAATGGGTTTCCGTTTCACACTTGACAAACACGTCCGTTTTCACGGGATGGTAGACAATATCCGTAAAGGGGTGGTAGCAAACAAGTCGAAGGGATTAATTTTTCCTGTGTTGTGGGATGAACCTTTCGGACTTGCCGTCGTGGAGTCGCTATATTTCGGTGCGCCGGTGTTTGCGACACCACATGGTTCCATTCCGGAATTGGTGCTTCCGGAATTTGGAGTTCTAAGCGAAGATGAAAATGTCTTGGCTAATGCGCTTCGCACGTTCGATGCTGATTCTGTACGGTGCCATGAGTATGCTGCGGATATGTTCAATGCCGATATTATGGCTTCCAATTATATTAAATATTATGAACGCCGGTTGAACAACTTGCCATTCGGTTGATTATTATGAATATTCTTGAGAAATATATACGGCCCGGTAAAAGGATTGCGCTTTTCTTCTATATTAAGGGGGCATTGTATAATCTTGTGCCCAGAAGTTGGCTTAATAATTATCGCAGAAGATTATTAAGCAATTGGGAGAAGCGATCCGATGCCGATTATCTCCGCTGGCGTCGTGACATATATTGTCGTTGTGAAAAGCCTTTTTCCATACCACCAGGAACCGGTATTGTCCTCAGGGATGTTAAGTCAGGACGGTTTCAGAGCCGTTATGCATTGGATGCACAACGTGCTTTGCGTTGCTTCCCCAAAGATGCTGTCCTTGCTTTCAAAGATGGAGATATATGGGAAAATCCGGAAGTGCCGACGCTTATGAAAGCACGTAGGCTTAGCGGACATAATGAGGAGAATGCAGTGATCCTGAATCTTGATTCAATTCGTCACTGGTTACGTCCGCACGATAATATCCCGTTTGATGAAAAGATTCCTAAGCTTTTTTTCAGGGGTGATATTTTCAATAAACCGGCGAGAATCAGATTCTTCGAACAATGGGCAGACAATGAGATGTTTGATTTGGGAGATACAAACCGCACTAATCCTTCGCGATGGCAGTCTGAATTTGTGTCTATTCCCGGACATTTCAAGTATAAATTCATACTTGCCTTGGAAGGATACGACATGGCTTCCGCACTTCAATGGATTATGGCTTCGAATTGCGTCCCGGTGATGCCGAAACCAACCGTCGACGGTTGGCTGATGCATTCCCGGCTTGTGCCGGGAACGCATTACATAGAGATTGCTCCTGATTTCTCTGATGTAGGATATAAAATCAGATATTATATAGACCATCCCGACGAAGCGAGGATTATCTCCGAAGAGTCAAGGAAATGGGCATCTCAATTCAATGACAAGAAGAGAGAAAGAATCGTCACGTTGCTTGTGGTGGATAAATATCTTTCTATAGTTGCAAATAAAAATAAACAAGAAAATATATGATATCTATAATAACGGCAATCTCCCTATTGCCGATTGAGCGCAAGTGGTCTGAAGAAAAGAGGCTGGAATATGACGCTTTTCTCAGACATTGATCTGAAATGAAGGATTTGGAGACAAACAATTGAGTAGATTTAAAAGTGTATATTACAGAGTGTTCATTAGATGGGACCGAAGATATAATTAATATAATTAGCATATATCAGATGTTATCTATTATTGTAAGCACGGTTTATCCGGAAAGACTGGAGAGATTCCGTCGGAACATCACCGACACTATCGGAGAAGTTCCCTATGAAATAATTGCTATTGAAAATAGGAAAGATCCACGTTCGCTGGCAAATGTGTATAATGAAGGCGCTGTCCGGGCTCGTTATCCATATCTCCTTTTTATGCACGAGGATGCAGGATTCCAGACTGGGAACTGGTTTGATAAAATCCGCTGTAAACTCGACGAACCGCACTGCGGCACTATCGGTTTCGCCGGTTCTAAACTGATGTTCAACATGCCAGGCGGCTGGGGCATGGGACTCAAGTGGATGTATGTAAATGTATTGCAGTGTGGAGAAATGGCACGCGCCAATTATGACGCCAAAACACCATTTGTCGAGGTCGTGGCAATTGACGGACTTGCGATGTTCGTTCGCAAGGAGGTGTGGGCAGATAATCCTTTTGATGAGGAGTTGCTCACAGGATTTCATTGCTACGATGTGGATTTTTCTCTCAATCTGTCGTTAAAATACAGGAATTATGTTTGTTTCTGTGTTGATGTCTACCATGATTCTGCTGGAAATTTCGATCAAAAATGGCTTGATCAGACTTTGAAGGTATACGAAAAAAAATGGAAATATATTCTTCCTCGTGTAGTAGACGGCATAAATCTTACGCCTTCGCAGATGAAATATGAGGAGGAGAGGCAGTGCTTCCGCTTTCTGAAGATCCTGAAAAAAGATGCACCTCTTCGGAAGTTATATAAACGTCGTTTTATGCATTATCCTCTAACTCCACGCCATTTCGAGCATCTCGTGAAACTTGTGCTAAGAAAATTGAATAAATAAAAACTGTTCAATAAATTAAAATACGATGAAACCGACTGATGATAATTCTCTTCGTGTCTCGGTGATTGTGTCTGTCTACAATCATTTCCGTTGGCTTAGTCTTATTCTGGATGCTTTGCGTCAGCAGACATATGGCAATTTTGAAGTAGTCATAGCTGATGACGGTTCTTCTCGGGAGAATGTGGCAAAGACGGAAGATTATATTCGGTCACATCCGGAAATCAAGATATTGCACTCCTGGCATGAGGATAAGGGATGGAGAAAGAATGAAGCTCTCAACAATGCAGTCAGAATGTCGGACGGTCAATATCTGGTATTTATTGATGGTGACTGCATACCTCATCCTGATTTTGTGGCAGATCATGTGAGACTCGCAACCAGAGGCGTTGTGATGGGAGGCAGACGAGTTGAAACAGGACAGCCTCTTAGTGATATGCTGGAAAGTTGGGAGGAATTGCCCAAGAATTATTTTCATAAAGCAAGGGTAACGATTCTCAAATCCATTTTTCGGGAATCGTTAGGCAAGACTCTCTCTCAGTTGCGAAGAACATGGCGCTTTCCGTATATTTCAGGAAAACCCTTGGGCATCAAGGATCAAGGTATTCTCGGTGCTAATTTCGGGATATTTCGTTCTGATTTCGAAAAGGTGAATGGATTTGATGAAAGATACACCGATCCCGGCACGGGAGAAGATTGCGACCTTGATCTTCGCCTTGAAAATGCCGGCATAGGTCATCGCAAGGCTTCTCATTATGCTTTGATGCTTCATCGCCATCATGATCGCCTTGATTGGAGTTCGGATAAAAATGCCGCACTGTATGCGGCTGCACGCAAAAACAAAACAACTTATGTTGCAACAGGTATCAACCGCTGATTTTTGATTCTAACCAATCCACGATAAATATATGACCACTTCATTGATAATATCAACCTATAATCGTCCGGATGCGCTGGAAGTCTGCCTGAAAAGCATTTCAGCGCTCAACCCTCTTCCGAATGAGGTTATTGTCGGGGATGATGGTTCCCGGGAGGATACAGTAGCTCTTGTGCACCGTTTCCAGAAGGATTTTCCTGTGACGCTGAAATATATCCGTCAGGAAGATGAAGGCTTCCGCCTTGCGATGATACGTAATAAATGCGTGGCGGTCGCCTCTGGAGAGTATATTATTCAGATTGATGGAGATTTATTCCTTCATAAACGCTTCATCGCAGATCATGTGCGTGAAAGTAGAAAAGGATATTTTCTGAAAGGAGGGAGAGTGCAGTTAGGGAAAACTCTTACGGATGAAGTGTGCGCAGCCCGGGATCCGCGAAAAATAACGCCTTTCACATCAGGGATTGAGGCAAAACGCGCTAATGCAATGCGTATGGTTGGGATTGCTGATTATCTCGCTCCCCGCTATCGCAAAAACAGGGAGAATGTATTAGGATGCAACATGTCTTTCTTTCGGGATGATTTTATAGCTGTAAACGGTTATGACGAGAATTTCGAAGGATGGGGCGGAGAAGATCTTGATCTCTCTTTCCGTTTTAAGAATCTCGGTCTGGGTAAAAGATATCTTAAATTCTGCGCACTTTCTTATCATTTATGGCATCGGGAGGCTGCGATGGATAAAAGCCATAGTAATCACGATACCGCGCGGAAACACCGCGATGAAGGCATAGTCCGTGCCTCAAAGGGAGTTGAACAATATTTATAAATTGTTTATGATTTTGCAAGGCTTATCGAGGTTGGCGATCTCTTCTGCCATTTTGTTCATGGCGAGGCAATCCTCCCGGGTCAATGTAGGTTTGCATGTGTCATATTCCCATGGTGCCAGATATAGTAACTTACCCTTCGCGCAATAATCGAAGAAATCACCCGATGGCTTATAGCGTTCAGGAATGCCTTCTTTACGTATTATTATCAGCCTTCCGCCTTGCTGCATCGCAAGTCTCATGATCTCTTTCTCCTTCGTGCTTATGAATGGAGATACGAGCACTGCTCCGTTTCTGCTTTTTTCAAGACAGTCCTGTCGGTAGGTGGAATATTCATCTTCAGAGAAACTTCGTCTCACTCTTACAGGTATAATTTCGGGGTACCTCAGTAGAAACATATTGCCGATAGTGGCAAACGTGTGCTCTCCGATCTGTACCTTCCTGCGGATGCGAAATAAATCCTTGTTCCGGGATTTGATAAGATGTCGGCGAGGATTGTCGTCAACATATCTCAGCATCTTCTCAAGTTGTCCCTTCCCTTTCAGGATGGAATGATGCGGCTTGCCGTCGAATATGGTGAATCCTGTTTTGCCGCTATGCAGGTTCTGGGACGGCTCGGATGCGAACTCCTTGAGCCGGGAGCTGCAGACACTCTTCAGATGACCGGCGATTCTGCCCGCATGCACTTCAATCCTCTCCGTGACAAAAATAACGAGATGGATATGATCCGGCATTAGGAGAAGCCTAAGGGTCTTAACCGAAGGGTATTTTTCTAATACGCCATTGAAGATTTCATATACCTTATATCCGATTTCGGTATATTCAGCTCTTGGAGGATCTTGGTCAGTATCAGCAACCTTGGGATTTCCTTTGATTACGCTCAGCGGAGGGAATCCTTTCGCCATTTTGAATGTGTACATGTAGATTCTCCTACCGTGATAATCATTCCAAAAGGCATTGCGACTAAAACTCGGTTTCCTCGGGTTGCGATAAGTCCCCTTTGCTGCAGAAGAAATGTCCGGGTCATGATTTGCTGCATTGACTCTATTCCGAGCCTCGGGATCATCTTCTGCCATAATTCCTCTGATTTAATTGAATTGATTTATTGGGCAAGTTGCTTAGCCTCCGGCCCTTTGCCACCCGCCAAGGCGGCATGGCACCTAACCTTTGCTGGCGAGGTGAGGGAGGGGTGGTTTTACCATTGCGGGCTCTTTTCCACCCGCCAAGGCGGCTTGGCACTTAACCTTTGCGGGCGAGAACCTTTGCTGGCGAGGTGAGGGAGGGAGGGTTTTAACCATTGCCGGCTTGGGTTGGGGTTGCCGGCAATGGTTTGGTGAGATTCCGCCTTGGCGGAGCTTGGTGCTGTGCTGTTATCCTACGCAGGCTCCGGGTGCTACAGGTCCGGTCGGGCCTACGACTACCAAGTTGCCGTCGCTGTTGACTGCCGACAGGATCATGCCTTGCGATTCGATACCCATCATCTTGCGTGGCTCGAAATTAGCGATGAAGCATATTTCTTTCCCTATCAGGACTGACGGGTCGTCATATGAAAGCGCTATTCCACTGAGGATTGTGCGTTTTTCCATGCCGTCCTCAATCAGGAACTGCAGCAGTTTCTTGGATTTTTTCACTTTGGTGCATTCAAGCACTTTCCCTACGCGGATATCAACTTTCTCAAAATCTTCGTATGTGCAGTTCTCTTTCACCGGTTCCGGTTTCCAAGACATAGCTTCGTTCGCTTTTTTCGTGTCAAGGAGTTTCTGTACTTGAGCTTCGATGGGAGCGTCTTCAATTTTCTCGAAGAGAAGGTGCGGCTCGGCAATCTTGGTGCCGGCGGGTATCAGGTCGAACTTTCCTGCCATATCCCAGCTGATTGTTCCGATGCCGAGCATATTGCGCAGGTCGGTACTCATGAATGGGGTGAACGGTTCGAATGTCACAGCTAAGTTCGCACAGATCTGAAGCGCAATGTTCAAGATTGTTTTCACACGTTCCGGATCTGTTTTCCAAAGTTTCCAAGGCTCTGTGTCGGCGAGATATTTATTACCGACGCGGGCGATATTCATAGCATCCTTGAGCGCCTCCCTGAATTTGAAATTATTGAGATTTTCAGTCAGTGTGGCAACTGAGTCTTTTATTTCTCTGATAGCTTCTTCGTCGATAGCTTGCAATTCGCCACATTCGGGAATCTCTCCGCCGAAATATTTGTGGTCAAGCACCATCGCGCGGTTTACGAAGTTTCCGAGTATGGCAACGAGTTCGGAGTTATTGCGTGCCTGGAAGTCTTTCCAAGTGAAATTGTTGTCTTTGGTTTCCGGAGCGTTGGCTGTCAGGACATAACGCAACACATCCTGTTTGCCGGGGAAGTCGACAAGATATTCGTGGAGCCATACTGCCCAGTTGCGTGAAGTCGAGATCTTGTCGTCTTCAAGATTAAGAAATTCGTTTGCAGGAACGTTGTCGGGGAGGTTGTAGCTTCCGTCTGCCATAAGCATTGCCGGGAAGACTATGCAATGGAATACGATATTGTCTTTACCGATGAAATGGAGCATACGGGTTTCCGGATCTTTCCACCATTTCGTGTAGTCTTCTCCTACGAGGTCTATAGTGTTGGAGATATAGCCTATTGGCGCGTCAAACCATACGTAGAGCACTTTCCCGTCGGCTCCTTCTACAGGCACGGGAATGCCCCAGTCAAGGTCGCGGCTTACGGCGCGAGGCTGGAGACCCATGTCGAGCCAGGATTTGCATTGACCGTATACATTTGATTTCCATTCCTTATGCTCCTCAAGAATCCATTTCTCCAAGGGTTTCTGCCATTTGTCAAGGGGCAGATACCAATGGGAGGTCTCTTTTAATATCGGTGCATTACCCGTTATTGCTGATTTCGGGTTTATGAGGTCTGTAGCGTTGAGTGATGTCCCGCATGCTTCGCATTGGTCGCCGTATGCGTTTTCATTGCCACAATGGGGGCATGTGCCTGTCACGTAGCGGTCGGCAAGAAACTGTCCTGCCTGTTCGTCATAAAGTTGCATCGACGTTTTTTCCACAAATTCACCTTTCTCATAAAGGCGGCGGAAGAAGTCGGAAGCTGTTTTGCGGTGAGTCTCGGAAGTGGTGCGTCCGTAGACATCGAAAGAAATGCCTAACCCTTCGAAAGAGTCTCTGATTATGGCATGATACCTGTCAACTATGTCTTGAGGGGTAACGCCCTCTTTCTTTGCCTTAATTGTAATTGGCACTCCGTGCTCGTCACTGCCACCGATGAGAAGCACCTCCTCGCCTTTGAGTCGAAGATAACGGGCATAGATATCTGCCGGGACATATACGCCGGCAAGGTGTCCGATATGCACCGGACCGTTTGCATATGGGAGAGCTGTCGTTATAAGGGTACGTTTAAATTCTTTCATATATGTATGTTACTTTATTTTCAATACTTACTTATTGTCAAATCACTAATAATCTGCAAAATTAACAAAAAATCCCCTAACTCCCAATATCTTCGGGCTGCTCCGGACAGGCATACGCCCCGAGAACAGGTTTGCCGTCGGGTTGTCCGGAGAATCTGTTGTTGCCGTCGATGTCAGTCTCCGTAGCCGGTGGGTCGAGATCGGGATTCCCTTTGCCTATTACGGGAGAGTCCGTTTTTACATGATAATTGAAATAATACTTCGGTCGGTCTGTCAGGAAAAGAGGGTCGCATTCCCACAGGCAGTCGATAAAATTGTCATCATTTTTGCCTTCTGATTTTAATGATACGTTGCGGAAGAATACTTCAGATTCGGTGAAATCCCCTTTGTTTAGATCCTTGGATAGTCCGTATATGATAGAATTTTCAAAACTTGCTTTCATTAGCGCGTTTGTGTTGTCCGGATTCTTTTCAATGTCTTCGGGCAGACAATGATACAGACAGAGTAGAGGCTCCGATATGGCGGAGAAGAGATAGTTGTTGGCAACTGTGCATTGTATAAAGTTATTTACTCCTCCGTGAAGACTTACCACGGCATCTGCGGCTTCGGAGAAACACACTCCGTAGGCTTGTATGAATGCATATTTGGATTCGAGAACGTGAGATTGCGAATTATGGAGCCATGAGTTCCGCAGTAATAGTTTTAATGTTGAGGCATCACTGCATGAATCGACTTGCAATCCCTTGGCTGTTGAACGCATATCTACATATTCAAGGCGGTTATTGTAGGATTCTCCGGATATCCTCATCCCGTCCCATTGTCCGGCAAGGATGTCATACCCCACGTTTGGAAGCACGTTGTCAAGGCGGTCTCCCCGCATATGGATTATTTTGCCGGGTTCACCTACAGCCTCTATCCTCCCATGCACTATAAGGGAAGCTCCATCGTGAAAAAGTAGTCTCGTGTTCGGATCGATTCTTAAGGTGGCGTTCCGGTCGACCACCAATGAGTCAAAAATGACGTAGGGCTGTTCCGCTGTCAGTCTTGTGTCCTCGGATATCCGGTGTGAACGCAAACGGGTCACGTTCTGCCCGTAGGCTTCAAGCAATACGGTCTGTGTTACACCGTTGGTTACAAACTCAAGTTCATCTTCCACGCGATAAGGCTCATTGCCTGCAGTTTCGGGAATGAAACATTCGATGAACATGAATATGGAATCCTCTTTCCAGATTTCCACGTCATGAAATGTCTTGCCGCTCACACCGTCTACATTGATCTGAAAATTTGAATCGGGGTTTTTGAGCCTTATGGAAGAGATCACGATACCTTTCTTTGCCCGGTTGGCAACCACCAGACGAGCTGTCGGTGTGCCAAGGTCGGTAAAAACGGTATCGAAATTTACCGTGTCACGCGAAAATGTAAGTATGTCGGTCGGGGAGGTGGATATGGAGTCACTGATGCAAGAGGTGGTGATTAAACCAATCCATCCGATCATTGTCATAAGAACTAAGAAAGCTTTCTTCATAATATATTAAAAACGTCTCAAAGGCGTTTCTATTATAGCAAGACCGCCGAGAGGCTGATAGAATAAAGAAACTACTCATGAAATATATGATTATAGCGGGGGAGGCTTCCGGAGACCTCCATGCCGCCAATGTTATAAAATCGTTAAAGAAAATAGACACGGCGTCCGATATCCGTTTTTTCGGAGGGGATCTGATGGCTAAGGAAGCCGGGCATGCGCCTGACCTCCATTACGATCAGATGAATGTGATGGGATTCAGCGAAGTGATTCGTAAGCTTCCTGTGATAATGCGTAATTTAAAGCAGGCTAAGACTTTATTGCGCGATTTTCATCCTGACGCGCTTATTCTGGTTGATTATCCCGGATTTAATCTCAAGATGGCTAAATTCGCACACAAACTTCACATCCCGGTCCATTATTTCATTTCGCCCAAAGTCTGGGCGTGGAAAGAATGGCGGGTGAAGAAAATCAAGAAGTATGTGGATCGCCTTTATTCCATTCTTCCGTTCGAAGTGGGGTTCTTTAAGAAGCATAATTATGACGTGACATATGTGGGTAATCCGTCTGTGCAGGAGATTGCTTACAGCATAGGTCATATTCCGCCCAAGAAACATTTCATGGAGCGGCAGGGTCTTGACGATCCGCGTCCGATTATCGCTCTTCTTCCCGGTTCGCGCCGTGGCGAGATACGCAATAATCTTCCGCTTATGATTGCTGCGGCAAAACGTTTTCCTGATTTCCAATATGTAGTAGGGGCGGCTCCGGCAATTCCGGAGAAGTTTTATCGCGAGATAGCACAGGATCCAGGACTCAAGGTGGTGTTCGGCTCAACTCATACTCTTTTGAAATATTCGCAGGCGGCTGTCGTGACATCAGGCACGGCAACCCTCGAAACGGCACTGATCGGCACCCCGCAAGTGGTGGTGTATCGTGCCAACGGGGTCAAGCTCTCGTATAAGATAATGGAGAAGATGCTGAAAGTGAAATATGTGTCGCTTCCTAACCTGATAGTTGGAAACAATATAGTGCCCGAGCTATTGGTGCATAACTGCACTGTCGGATCTATTTCCCGTGAGCTTTCTCCGATTTTGCAACCTTCGCCACGCCGAGACTGGCAGCTTGCAGGTTACCGAACGATGCAAAGAAAGCTCGGCAACTCCGTTGCTTCGGAGTATGTTGCCGAGCTTATAACTGATTCTTTGGGCGTGTCGGAATCTGAGGAATCAGCTCAGGATCCTGTTAGATTGCAGACACGCAAACGGTATCGCCGGAAAAGGCAACCTCAACGCGAAGCGTCCGGGTCTTGACATCGTATTCCCATTTACCTCCTGTCACTTTCGTGGGTGCCTTAACGCCGACAATCTCCAATGATATTGTCTGCACTTTTGGCATGCCTGTATAGCTCCCTTCCGAATTGATGATGACGTTTGTCTCGTTACCGTTTTTCCAACCTTTGAATGTGGTAAGGCGGTATTTGCCTTTTGTCAAAGAATCCGGACTTTTACGGTCGTCTTCAAAAAGTGTATAGGACGATTCTTGATTTGAGGGGAAGTATTTCACAGTCAGTTCCGACGGATTGTATTCTGTTACGTTGCCTATCGGTTGTGTGTACTGGGGTATAAAGCTTCCGGTTTTTACGAATAAAGGCAAGGTGCCTAAAGGAGCTGCGACAACGGCTGTTGTTCCTCCTTTGTAGCTAATGCGTGGGTTATTCCAGTTGATCCATTCTCCTGCAGGGAAAAGGACCTTGCGTGATTTGGCTCCTTTGGTCATTACCGGAGCAACCAGCACTTCGCTTCCCCATAAATATTCATCCTGCACGTTAGTAAAGCGGTTGTCGTTGCCGTCTCCATAGAAATTTACCGGACGGGCAAGAGGCAACCCTTTTGCAGCATTCTCATATGCAAGGGTATAGTTATATGGAAGCCATTCATATCGCATTTTTATGAAACGCTTGATTATCTCCTCCTGTTTAGGATAATGGTAAGGTTCCGGCTTATATTGGGCGTGTGTGCGCAAGACAGGGGTGAACGTCCCCATCTCTATCCAACGGACATAAAGTTCAGGGTCATATGGATGAGCGGGATCTACCGCGAAACCACCTATGTCGGAACTCATGTATCCGAGACCGGATAATCCGGAATTAAGCATGAGGTTTACCTGCGGTTGCAAACCGCCCCAAGAACGAGAAACGTCCGTGGTCCAGGGAAACACGGAATATCTCTGCAATCCTGCGGTGCCGCCTCGCATAAGCAGTATGGGGCGCTTGTCAGGAAAATCTTTCCTTAATCCTTCATATATGAGGCGGCTCCATTCATTGCCGTATACGTTGTGATACTGAGATGCAGTCTCGCCGTTGGCATGGACAATAGTTAGCGGATGCACTTCCGGTTCGCCAAGGTCTCCCCACCATCCCGCCAATCCTTCGGCGGTCAAAGGCTTAAGTCTTTCCCAAAGCCACCGGCGAGTGTCCGGATTCGAGATGTCGAACATGCCGGCATCCCCGACCCAAGTTGTCACGTCGTGTGTCGTGCCTTGTGAATCATGTGTGAGCATCCCCTTTTCGTTCAGGAAATTATAATTGTCGATTGCCCCTTTCTTGTTGATGTAAGGTTGTGAGATCAATATGGTGTTGACTCCCATAGCGTTGAGTGAGTCAAGCATTTGACGGTGGTTGGGGAATTGCTTAGGGTCCCAGGCGAGACGCCCCATGTCGGTTTCCACACCATACCAATAGAGGTCGAATACGATGCCGTCAAGGGGATAGCCTCTTGTTTTTAGAGAATCCACTGCACCAAGCGCTTCCTGCTCATTATGATAACCATATTTTGAAGTGATGTAGCCTAATGCCCAGAATGGGGGAAGGTCCTGGCGTCCGGTAAGTAAGGTATAGTTTGACGTGGTTTCGGAGAGGTTGCCGTTACCGTTTATGAAATAATATGATAATGGCTTCGGAGTTTCTGATATATAGGTTATAGAATCCCCTAAATTTAATGAGGAGGCTTTGTAATCGTCAAACAATACGCCATATCCGCGATCAGAAGCAAAATACGGGATAGTGATTCCCATTTGCGATATGCGCGGGTCCCCGGCTGTGTAGCCGTAATTCTGACGGTTGAACATCACTAATGTATCACCGTTAAGTCGCAACGAATGCCCACGCTCCCCGGCTCCATAAAAATTATCTTTGCCTATAGATTTGAATGAAACCCTCTTTATCTCTCCTGCGTTGCATACGCCACTTGCCTCTGAGAGGAGTGTGTCTCCCTGAAGATTGGTGAATATTGTTTTTCCGGTCTTCCGATTCACTTTAACCACCGTTGACGGGCTTACAAGAGTAAATTCATCCGGAGATATAAAAGAGCTGACTGAAGAAGATGGCGTTAATATTGCAGATTGGGATCGGGGGATAGATAACTTTGTCTGCCCGGAAGGAATGGTTGTCACTCGGAAGATATCATCGGAAACAGGGGTCACGGCAACAGTCTCTTTATCTGTCCTGACGATAAACGTGTCGCCATCTTTGCTTACGGTTCCTGTTGTGTCTACCGACAGTGCCATAGATGAAAAAGCGGCAAGGATTCCCCCTGCCGCTATTATAATTGAGATTCGTCTTTTCATGGGGTGTTGTTTTAGGTGTTAGGCTTTAGGCATTAGGTTTTAGGCTTTAGGTGTTGGGTCAAGATCTAAAGCCTAACGGCTAAAACCTAATGCCTTCATTAAAACTCAATATCCTCATTGACGGTTACATGCCAGGGAAGTCCTGATTCTGCGAGTTTTTCAAGGAAAGGATCGGGATCAAATTCCTCTACATTATGAACTCCCGGCATCACCCATTTGCCTGTGAGGAACATATAGGCTCCAACCATGGCGGGAACGCCTGTGGTGTAGCTGACTGCCTGGGCTCCGGTCTCTTTATAAGCTTCCTGGTGAGAACAGTTGTTGTAGATGTAATAAGTTGAGTCTTTCCCCTCTTTGTCAAGACCGCTTATGCGACATCCGATAGAGGTTTCTCCGGTATAGTTCTCTCCGAGTGAACCGGGATCCGGAAGGACAGCCTTTAAGAATTGTATCGGCACAATTTCCTGCCCGTTATACATAACGGGATCAATACGGGCCATGCCTATATCCTGAATTACGCGCAAGTGTGTCAGGTATTCCTGTCCGAAAGTCATCCAGAAGCGTGCGCGACGGATTGAAGGGAAGTTCAATACCAGGCTCTCAAGTTCCTCGTGATACAGGAGGTAAGACTCGCGTTCGCCGATGTTGGGATAATTCAAAGGTTTGTGGATTTCAAGATTTTCGGTTTCCACCCATTTGCCATCTTCCCAGTATTTACCTTTCTGAGTAATCTCGCGGATATTTATTTCGGGGTTGAAGTTGGTGGCGAAAGCTTTGCCATGGTTGCCTGCGTTGCAGTCTACTATGTCGAGATAGCGCATTTCAGAGAAATGATGTTTGGCGGCATATGCCACGAATACTGCAGACACACCGGGGTCGAAACCGCAGCCGAGGATCGCAGTGAGTCCTGCCTCTTCGAAACGTTTGCGGTATGCCCATTGCCAGGAGTACTCGAAATGTGCCTCATCCTTAGGCTCATAGTTGGCTGTGTCAAGATAATTGACACCACATTTCAGGCATGCCTCCATTATGGTCAGATCCTGATAGGGGAGGGCAACGTTGATACAGATGTCCGGACGGTGGCGGTTGAAGAGTTCCACCAGTTCCTCCACTGAATCTGCATCCACGCGGTCGGTGACTATGTTCTTTGCCCCG
>CAMYSW010000027.1:0-14159 GCA_947297425.1 uncultured Porphyromonadaceae bacterium | reverse complement strand
ATTTAAATAAGCACAGCATTTACTTATTATAAACTAATTTTCAATACTTACTTACTTAAAAAAATTACTGTTATGAACCCAAGACAACTAAAAAAATATGCCATGCTGACACTATTGTCAGTCATACCATTGTCGGCAGCGGCTTCCATTACGGAATACAGAATACCTGCAACTCTGACTGAATTTGAAGCTCAATGGGAAATATTGTCCGGCACAACCGACGGCACATGGACATGGGTCGACGATTCAACACCCTACGCGGAAACACAGCCAGTAAACAAGGGCGAGAGCGGGGCTACTTTAGTATATGGAACACCTTTGGAATTAAAGTGTGGTGAAATATATTATATCTATGCGAATGTGTGCTCTGCCGACTATAACGATGAAGAAAGATTCTATATCGTGTTTGGATCAGACAAAAACAATTTGTCTCCAATTTCCGAGAGCACATCTGTATTCTTTACATATCGCAATCGCGACTTGACTTCTCCAAATTTCCAATATCGTCCCACAGACGGCAACAAGGATTATTGCAAAATCACAGTTTCTGAAGACGGTGTTTATTGGTTTGGAATACGCAGCTGGTACGGTAACGGATCTTTTGCAGACAAAAAATTACAATGTGCAGGTTTTAAGATCGAAAAAGACGTGAATTATCCACAGAAAGTGACGTCTGCAACCGCAACCGCAGATAATTCGGGTAAACTGGAAACAACCCTAACGTGGACATGGCCTTCAAAAAATAAAGACAATTCTGAGATTTCAGGCACAATAGGTGCAAATATATATCGCCACATTTCCGACAACAAGTCTGATATATACAAGGCAGAAAACATAATCGCAACAATAAGGGACGGCACTCCCGGAGAGAAAGCCTCATTCATAGATAATGAAACAAATAGCAAATCTTCAATATCCACACCGGGGAAGTACTATTACTACATTGCGCCCTTCAATGACTATGGTGAAAATTCGGAATGCACATCTTCTTCTGTCATAACCTGCAAATGGGTGGGAGAAGATGAAAAAACGCTACCGCCTCTTAATGTAGTTGCAAGAGCGGTTGGAGACGGAGTCGAGATTTCTTGGCAGGCGCGCATGCTGGGATACAATGGAGGATGGATCAATCCGGAACTCTTCTCCCACAGAATAACCCGATCTAAAAACGGAGGTCAACATGTCACTGTAGTAGAGAACTATAAAGGAGATTCTCCATATACCGATACTGAACTTGAAGGACCGGGATCATACGTATATTCAGTCTATTCTGTTTATAAAGACACAGAAAGTTCTTCACAGAATTCTCCCGGAATCTTTGCGGGCGGCGCGTTTTCAGTGCCATTTTCTGAAGATTTTTCCGATTTGTCAACATTCAGCAATTTTACGATTGCCACATCAAGCACAAGCATAAAGTGGAACAGGAACTATTCGGGATATGCAGAATTGACGGGACCATATTACGGAAGTGCCGATGTCGCCCTCAACACTCCCCCTCTGAAACTCGAATCTGGAAAAACCTACAAGATTTCTTGCCTTTCTTGGGTGGATGAGGTTGAGGAAGACGATGGATACGGATGGGGAGGCAGCATAATCGAACCGGATCCTAAAGACCTTGGCTTTATTGTAGGAACAGAACCCTCATTGACAAATATGGAAACAATTTCAACCGCGAACATAAACAAGGGCGAAGCTGATAAAATATCCGCAGACGCATTCTTTTCACCCTCTGCCAACGGTTCGTATTATTTTGGTTTCCGCTGCAATACCACCAACCGGAATAAGATTTATCTTGACAATATACTTATTGAAGAGTCCGTATCTACGCCGGCAACAATCTCCGACCTCTCATTCATTCCAAATGACAAGGGTGCCAACAAGGCTATGATATCCTTTACGATACCCGACAAGACAAATGCAGGAATAAGCCTTCCGGAAATAACTAAAGTCTCGGTCATCCGACACTCTGCAGGTACAGAGAACACGTCAGTCACCGTAAAGACACTCACCGGAGATGATGCCATTCCTGGAAAATCAGTGTCATTTGAAGACGATGTGCCGGAAGCAGGCATGTACGCCTATTCAGCAACATGTACACTCTATGGCACAGATTCCGAAACAGCCACAACACCGGAAGCATGGGTGGGATACGACATCCCGAAAACATTGTCAAGTTTTGCCATACGTGCTGAAATCAATGAGAAGGGTGCTGCCGTGGTGACATGGCAGGCACTCTCGGGGGCACAACTTGGGAAACACAACGGATATGTTGATGCCGAAAACCTGAGGTATCGGATTTATCGCACTCCAAACATCAATATAGGAGAAAAACTGTGCGTGGGAGAATCCGAAGAACTTTCATTTACCGATAATGAGCTGATAAATGCGCCTTGGGATAATTATTCCTACGGTGTATCTGTCCTGAACGGGATAATGGAAGGAGACATCGCTACAAATAACAAGGTCGCCGGAGGGAAGGTCACCGAATGGCCATTCTCTCCCGACCTCACAGACGACAAATTCATTGAATCTCTCCAAGGTCGGTCTTTCACTCAAGATAACGGACTGGCATTCAAGAATAGGGGCGAACAAGGAGCTATGGAATATATCGCTTATCTGCCTCCATTCCATTCTGCTTCTTCCAACCTTAACTATTCCCTCGATCTTGAAATTTCACGGACCGACATTAATTATGAGGAGCTTCTCGAAATATACCTCTGCGTGATCGAAAGAGACACTCCCGATTCCAAAGGTGAAAAACACTCAGATCCTGAAGCGGTACCCATACCCGGCGAAAATGAAAGATCCTCATTAAAAGTTATTCCCGTTCACGCCTTGTCCGACTCGCCCGCAAAAGAAAAGGTGGATTTCACACTTCCCGCAACAAGAAAGTATCGATTGGCATTAAAATGTGCATCTGTCAACAACAAAGGACTTACCATACATTCCATAACGTTTAAAGATGGCGTGGCCGTTGGCATAAACGATATCACTTCATCATATAACAGAATAGTTGTAAACAATGGAATCATCACACTTCCCGATTCCACAGCAATGGTCTACATTTATACCCCAGACGGAACTGTGGTAGACTATCACAACGAAGCTACCATGCTTGATATCTCAAACCTCAGCAAAGGAATATACATAGTGCGTGTAGTCACAACCGATAACAGATCAATAACCGCGAAGATTCACAACTGACAAAAGCGAGCGACATACCCGGCATCTACTGAAAACGCCCGACGGAAACTCCGCCGGGCGTTTAAAGGTTTTATGAGCGATTGTTTTATTAATGCCTAAACTATTGTTGTCAAACAGGTCGTAAATATACGACTTTCCGCATTAAGAAACTGTTTAAACAAATTTCGCGAAATCTGCTTCAAGCATGTCGCCTTTCTCGCTGAATGCATGATGCAATGCGAAAGCAGCCTTGAGAGTGTGGGGTGTGTGACCTCCCTTTGAAAGCTTAAGGTAATCCCACATCAGTTCCTTATACATCGGATGAACACAGTTCTCGATGATGGTCTCGGCACGCTGACGCGGATCCTTGCCTCTGAGATCTGCAACACCCTGCTCGGTAGCGAGGATCTTTACCGAATGCTCGCTGTGGTCAAGATGCGAAACCATAGGAACGATTGTCGAAATCTTGCCACCTTTCTGGATAGAAGGACAAGAGAAGATAGAAAGGTATGCGTTGCGGCAGAAGTCTGCGGAACCGCCGATACCGTTCATCATCTTCGTACCGAGCACATGGGTGGAATTCACATTTCCGAAAATGTCAGCCTCAAGTGCCGTATTCATTGCGATAAGACCAAGTCGGCGAACAATCTCCGGACTATTGGAAATCTCGCCGGGACGCATCAGAACCTTGTCGCGGAAGAAATCGATATTGTCCATGAAGTGAAGCATCGCGTCGTCTGAGAATGTCAGCGCGCATGTAGACGCGAATTTGCAACGCCCCTGCTCCATCAGATGCATCACAGCATCCTGTATCACCTCTGTATACATCTCGAACTGGGGAATCTCCGGATTCTCTCCCAGTCCGTAAAGAACTGCGTTGGCGACATTGCCCACTCCGCTCTGGATCGGAAGGAACTCCTTGGGTATGCGTCCCTCGCGAAGCTGCGACGCAAGGAAGTGACAGATATTCTCGCTGATGCGCTGGCTGACCTCATCAGGCGCGGTGAACGGCTTGATGCTCTCCGATGCGTTGGAGGGAACCACGCCGATAATCTTTTTCGGATCTATCTTAAGCACGGTGCTGCCGATACGGTCTGACGGCTTGTAGATCGGAATCTCTCTGCGGTGAGGAGGATCCTGCGGCACATAATTGTCATGAAATCCTCTGAAAGAATTTCTGTAATATGAGGAATATTCGATTATCACTTTCTTGGCAAGCTGCGCTATAGTCGGAGTCATGCCGAGTCCGGCACCCAAGATAACCTCACCGTTGGGGCTCATCTCTGTAGCCTCGATAATGGCGACATCTATGTCTCCATAAAAACCATAACGCAAATCCTGCGACAGGTGACTCAGATGAAGATCGAAATAATTCATCTCGGCGGAATTGAGCGACTTACGCATGTCGCTGTGGCTCTGATACGGTGTGCGTATTGCCACTGCATTGGCGCGTGCAAGCTCACCATCGACATGATCATTGGTCGATGCGCCCGTAAACACATTGATTTTGAAGGGTTTTCCCTCCTCATGAAGTTTCTTGGCGCGTTCTGCCAATGCAACCGTCACTACTTTTGGAGTACCGGAAGCGGTGAAACCTGAAAAGGCTACATTATCACCGTTCTTGATATAACTGGCGGCCTCTTCTGCCGTGATAAATGGGATACTCATGATGTAACGTTATTAGATTTATGGTTCTTTATCGTTTTTTGTGTTGCTCAGATTAAAGCATTTATGTAATTTTGCACAAAAGTAATAAATTTATGCAAGAAAATACTATAAAGAATAGATTTTTTATTCCAAACAACGATAAAAATTGCACGGTTTCCAAAAAAGTGCGCATCGAGACCTACGGATGCCAGATGAATGTGGCTGATTCTGAGGTTGTGGCGGCAATGATGGAAATGGCGGGGTATGAAACAACCGAAAACGACACGGAAGCCGCCGCTGTCCTCCTAAACACATGTTCCATACGTGACAACGCGGAACAGAAAATTTATTCTCGCATAGCTTACTGGAACTCGATGCGGCGCAAACTGGGACGCAACATCATAATAGGTGTGATCGGATGCATGGCGGAGCGTCTCAAACAGGAGCTGATAGACAGGCACGGTGTGGATATCGTCGCCGGTCCTGATGCATATCTTGACCTCCCGAACCTTGTGGCGGCGGCGGAAACCGGCGCGCCGGCAATCAACATCGACCTCTCTACTACCGAGACATACCGCGACATCGTTCCCAGACGTATCGGCTCAAACGGTGTCTCGGGGTTCATCTCGATAATGCGGGGATGCAACAATTTCTGCTCTTATTGCATCGTGCCATATACCCGCGGACGCGAACGCTCACGCGAACCGCAAAGCATTCTCCGCGAACTCGCGGACCTGCGTGACCGCAATTTCAAGGAAGTGACTCTTCTCGGACAGAATGTGAACAGCTATGATTTCACCCCGGAAGACGCTGATGCCGTAGACTTCCCCGCCCTGCTCGAGATGGTGGCAAAAGCCGCGCCTGACATGCGAATACGCTTCACCACCTCACACCCCAAGGACATGAGCGACCGCACTCTTGAAGTGGTGGCGAAATACCCCAACATCGCACGCCATATCCACCTCCCCGTGCAAAGCGGAAGCAATTCCGTACTGAAGGCGATGAACCGCAAATACACACGCGAATGGTACCTTGACCGTGTGGCGGCAATCAGGCGCTTCATACCTGATGCCGGACTCTCCACCGACATGTTCACCGGTTTCCACAATGAAAGCGAGGAAGACTTCCAACAGACGCTGTCTTTGATGCGCGAAGCCGGTTTCGACTCTGCGTTCATGTTCAAATATTCCGAACGTCCCGGCACGCTTGCCAGCCGCGAAATGCCCGACAACATTCCGGAAGATGTGAAGATTGACCGTCTGAACCGCATGATAGCCCTTCAGAACGAGCTTTCGCTCGAAAGCAACCGCAAGGATATAGGTAAGGAATTTGAAGTCTTGGTGGAAGGCACGTCAAAACGCAATGCAGGAGAACTCTTCGGTCGCACATCGCAAAACAAAGTGGCGGTCTTCCCCGCCGGCAACCTCCGCCCCGGCGACTTCACCCGCGTCCGCGTCCTCTCCGCCACCTCCGCAACACTCCTCGCCGAAACCATTTAAAGTCCTCAAACTTGTGACCATATGATTCCAATTGAGTCTTAGTTAAAATATCCACTCCTGTTTAGTGTAAAATATTACCGGGAAAGAACCATAAGAAATATGGTTCTTTCCCGGTAATATTTTATTATACTCATTATTTGAGCTACATATGCTTACAATTGTGTAAACGTAACATCATCAATTCTAAGCTGTTGCTTCCCAAATGTATAAAAGCCAAAACCAGAATATTCAAGAGGCATATATTTCACTCTCATAACCTGCATTCCATCCAGATAAAATGTTATTTCATCTCCATCAGAAACAAGTTTCCATTCTTGATCGATTTTTCGTTTCTCATCCCACATAACACCTTGTGTGATTCCTCCAACTAA
This sequence comes from uncultured Porphyromonadaceae bacterium, assembly GCA_947297425.1. Taxonomy (GTDB): domain Bacteria; phylum Bacteroidota; class Bacteroidia; order Bacteroidales; family Muribaculaceae; genus Lepagella. The sequence continues at coordinate 7,462 of CAMYSW010000027.1, read as the reverse complement.
ATTTCTGTCCTCAAACCTTTGGAAATTTACAAGTTCACTTGTTAGTGTAAATCCATAAAAATTTCCAATGTCTTTATAATTAAAAATCAAGCCACATGTTTTATCTTTTGCTAATTTATCAATTGTGACATGCGCAACTATTTCAAAAGGTTTCTTTACATCCAATGGTGCATAACAATGCGTTTCAAAAAAAGTATCTCTACCAATCTCTCCAGAAACGCCCATAAGATTTACCGCCACAGTAGCCGCCTTATTTACACCCTTTGATTTAACATACATGGCTCCATTATCAATTATTGAGGTACCATCTGCGCTATCATACGCGCATTCCGTCCATCCTAAAGAATTTGAATCAAATGTTTCTGTAAAACTCTGGGCATAGGAAACCCCAAAGCTCAATACTATTCCAAGTACAATTAAAGTTAATTTTTGCATATAATTTAATTTTTATGTGATTATAAACTACTCATACGCCCCATCCTTGTCTGCAACTCTTCAAGCAATGGTTCCAGTTCCTTAGGAAGCCTATCTATCTCTTCAAATTCACCATGCCTTGCTGCATGTTGACCAGCGACTTCAGAAGAAAGTTTTATCTGAAAAGCCACTCTATCCGGTGTAGTTATATCCCTAACAGTCAACCTATTTCGCATTTGTTTAGATGAAGACAGATACGATTTATACTTCCATGGAGTTTGCATAAATCCTCCAAAAGCATCTGTTATTTCAATTTCAGGAAAATAGCTTAATATAATCTGATGTAATAGTTTCCAAGCATCGGACACATCGATTTTCCCTTCTTTATCTATATTATAATACTTATCATTCAGTATTATTGTCATATATCTGTTTACTAGTCCTGAAGATGCGGATCCACGATAGAAACCATCTTGCATAAGAGTGAACGATATTGAATTTCGTTCATCGGCACCATAAAACTTAGAATGCACAGTTGAATATTCATCACATTCAACTCTTATTATTGCCACCTGCTTCTTTTTTTTCGGTCTTGAAAACTCTCCATATCCATATCCAATAAAACTATTGTCAATATATATGGCAGCTTCTTGGGGTTGCACATTAATTTTGATAATTTTCTCTTTTTCAGCAGAGAGAAGGACAACAGATGATATAATCGAGGTAATAATTAAAAAAAATCTTTTCATGTTCAATATAGTTTTGATGAATACTTATAGTTTTTAGGAATTTGTAATTCGATTAGGGTCGCATCCCCTCTTTTTACTCTTATCCTACGTTTATATACTTCTACTCCATTATTGAGACAGCTCACTTCAACATATTCTTGCCTACCTGTGACCGTATAATACACAAGTTCCCTACCAAGGTATTCACCATCAACAAATATTTCAATATTAGGTTCTTGGCATGAAAAACCTAAATATTTAGTAGAGGAGCATGATGTTAATAGTAAAACGGATAAAGCGATAAAGATAAAATTTGATGAGTACATTCCATTTCATGCTCCTGTTCCCCTTTAAGCATTATTAATTAATAAATAAAAAAGGTGTGAGGAACTTATCGTTATCTTATCCACATTCAGGTCTTGGCAAACCTACATCCAAGATAAGACTGACAACCCCACACCAGAAGCATATACATTAACCCTCACGGGTACTGGTATAGCAACCGATGTAGGTGCCATTGCCTCATATCTTCATGGATGTTTACAAACTGCCAAGTTCGAATGATGAAGATAATACTCAATAACACCTTTGATGGAAAATACCATCGTACAACGAAAATGTCAAACTAAAAGAGACTGTATAACAATTCTCTCTTGCTTTCAAAAGCAAATTTATATAAAAAAAATTTTTTTTGCAAATTAAAAAATATAATATTTGAAGAATACGGCTCTTTAAAAACTCCTTCACACGACTACTTCATTTAAGAGCCGTGTATAAAGAAGATAATAACCCAACGTTCTAAACGCCATCAGACTACCTCATAACACAATATTTACGCCATATTTATATTATTGAATATTTGATACAATACTTAGTTAATATTATGACTACAAAGTCTTGTTGAAAATCTGTATGAGGAAGGGCACTGAATAAAAAAACTATCTGAGTGTTGGTTATAGCACATCCTCATTTAATTATACATCATACACTCCGAATAATTATACATCATACACTCCGAAAGGTTTAATATATTAAACTCGTTGTGTAATTGTGACTGCATTTTGAATATCTGCAATCTGAGCACCTTCAGCAATAACATTTTGACGCATTTCATTATAAATAGGGGCTTCTTTATTAGGATCTGCAATCGTCATAATTACAGTAAATGGTACTCCATCCAACGAATGCAGGTTTCCATCCCTGGATTGATATTCAACTTCCAAGAACCAAGCTCCTTTGTTTTCTGTTCCGCGTTGAAATTTTTTTCATATACCTTTATCGGATTCCATTTTTGTTCACTTTCAATAAGTTGCCATTCATACATATGACCAATAGAAAGCTTATCATCTTGATATCTTGAATTAAGTATACCTTTTTTACTGCCATCTTCCTGTATTTGTCTTAAAGACACACTTATATTTTCTCGGATCATTTCATCTCCAAAACTATAATTAATTGCTGGAGTACTTACAAGTGTAACTTTTATGGCTCCAAGACATTTATTGTTTTTAATTAATGAAGTTGGCCATGCAAATCGAAATGACAATATTTGCTTACTTTTTATTCTGCCGGCAAAAACAAGAGTTATCGAGTGTTCATCTCCATTAAGAATATTATCGGATGTAGTTGGGAGTCCATATCCTATCAATTCGCTCAAAATATTTTTATATTCTTTTGCTTGGAATACCTTTGGTATTTCTGCACTATGAACCATAAGAGCTATCAATGTTTCTCTTGAAACATGTCCCGAGATTGATTTTTCTACAACAGCCATTGTTTTAGCTACCAAAGGTGCTGAAAAACTAGTGCCAGCACAAGAATGAATGTACCCTTCTCTGTTTACCGAAAATAGTCCATGTCCTCGAATACTGTCTTGAACTCCACATCCACTTTTGTGTACAAAATCGGGTTTAATTCCAAACGTAGAACCTTTTCCCTTACAAGAATAAGATGCTAATCCATCTCCATCCGGATTCAATGCACCAACACTCAGATTTCGAATACTTTCTGCTGGACAATAAACTATATCATCTTTTCTTCCATTGATTTCAAGTATATTATTTTTATGCTCAGGAACCCATTCCGAACGAGGAACCCGCAGATTTCCGGCTGATATTACAAAAATAATATCATTTTTCTCTGCAATTCTATCTAAAGCCTGAGCAAGAGGACCATAATCAGTGTTTAAGCGTGTGCATCGAATGTTCATACTTAGATTAAAGATTCTTACATTTGTACTTGCCGCAATATCAGAAACTGCAGTGTCTAATTCGTCTATAAATGTATCAATTCCATGATTGTATATTCGATTAAAAAATTTGTTTGCAGGCAACATACATAAATCGACTACTTTACATCCATTTTGCTCTAAACAAATGGATGGATTCCATGTTGCACCATTGATAAGCAACCCCGATATAAAAGAGCCATGATTTTTATCACGCATAGATTCTGGGATATTATCCCACGAAGCAATCGTCCAATCTGTAAAAATTGACGAAATGCCATTGTCTACCACCGCGACCATTGGATATTCTCCGTCCTTATCGGGAACTGGTATATTTCCAAATTCAGTTCCGTCTATCTGGAAAGAAGGTTGAGGAATATTTAACAGTGAGGGAACTGCGGATACTCTTCGCACAAGGGGATGATGAGTTAAAAGATCAAATACTTGCTTATATTTATCTCGTTCGTGCGAAATTAATGGCATGGCTGAATGCCCCAGATTTTTGGATCTGTTATGAAATGACACACAACTTTTAGAAGTGTTATCTATCCACATAACAAGTAAATTTGAACATCCACTTATTGCAGACCTGTAAACTTTTACGCCAGATATAGACTCTAATCCCTTTTTTAGGCTGTAGTATAATTGTAATTTATCAGCATTCAAAGTATCCCATAGTTGTTCACGAGATGGCATTTCAAACAACTCAATATAGAAGCATCCATTCGAGTTTTCTAATTGGCTTATAGATTCTGCCATTGTAAAATTGATTTTATCGGCTGAGGAATATAAAGAAACACTTTCGATAGCTCCTAGTTCACATCTCCAATCAGACGGAGCGACCTCCATCTCTTGAGTCCTTTTGTTTAGTTTCAAAATGGGTTCATCTTCAACATGTTTTTCTATATCATTCTTCAACTCGACTATTGATTGAGGTGTAATCTCAAATATCATTTCACCACGATGAGCTCCACCAATTAATTTACATTGGTTTTGAGGTGTAAAGAGTTTTCCTGTTGGACGATGGCTTTTCGCCAAAGCCTTATGTATCATTCTAACTTTTATATAGTTTACTCTTGAGTATGGATTTTCATTTTGAGCTACTTCGATTTCATTTAATTGAGATATAATGTTACGTTTGTGTTCTACGAATAATTGATTATTATTCGCATAAAAATCAGTATTCCCCATTGGACGACGCTGTTGTGGAACCATGGAGATATATGACTCACTATTTAGCACAACCTGAACCGGACCTTTTGACATGTTTAGATATTTTTAAATTTTGACATTTGTTTACTTAAAGAAGAAGGTGTTATATTAAGAATTGACGCTACCTCTTTTTTCTTGAATTCAACATCCGGACCAGTTAATATTTCATATAAAATTTCACTTGGACCATCTAATGCTTTTTTTACATTTTCGCTTATACGGCCTGTATTAAGCAATATGTAACGCCTCATCAACGAGATAAGATTCTCATGTCTATACTCATTGATAATCTTCATCCGTTTCAGCCAATTCACTAATTTTTCTACATCAGCACCTGTAGAACCATTAAGACACCATGTCATAAATTTCAATTCAGGCTCTGAAAATTTTAATGGCGGCAAGAAAATATTTAACAATTCATAAATGACCTGATTTGATGGTTTAGGAATGTCTAACTGCACATCGAATCGTCGCCAAATTGCAGGATCTAACAATTGTTCATGATTAGTTATTCCGATTGTAAAACCAATAGAGTCCCTTTCGTCAAGACACTGCAACAACGTGTTTACAATTCGCTTAACTTCACCAACTTCTTGCGGATCATTTCGAAGCTTTGCTATAGCATCAAATTCATCTAATAGTAAAACACAATTATATCTATTGGCGAACTTAAACAAATTGCTTATATTGCGTGCACTCGTTCCTAAAAAGGACGATACAATGCTTTCTAATTTTGCAAGTACAATTGGCAACTGGATTTCTTTGGCCATCCATTTTGCAAGATGAGTTTTTCCCGTACCCGGTTCTCCATATATAAGACATGACCGAGAAGGCGTAGCGTTCATTTCTAAAAGAACGCTATAGTTTTTCCACTCAATTATAATTGAATTTACAGCATCTTTGATTTTTTCATCAAAGAATGGTTGTGAAATAGTGGTGTCGGCAGGAAATATAACATCTAAAATTGGTGCAGATGTTTCTTTGTCAACCGGTATAGGAGTTGAAGGCAACAAATTTTCACCTCCCAGCGCTTTTGATATGGACAACTTGGAGGAAGATATGTCTTGCCTTTTGATCGCACTGGATAAAATAGACTTTAATGATGCGGCAGCCTTATCGTCACCCAAAAGCTTATATGCATCGGACAGCCGTTCTACTTGATGTAGAACTAATTCGCGATCACGTGCTATTGCAGAACGACACAAAGATTGAATTATGCTGAATATCTGAGCCATTATTTAAACTAATTAATTTCCGCAAAAATAAATATTATTTCCCTTACATCCAAATTAAATTCCGTAAAATAAATATTATTTTCCATTTTAAGAAATTAACAACCCTAAACACAACTATATAAATTCATAGAATTAATACAGCCAAATTGATGTTGAAGACTGACTTTCTGCGAGAGCATTACATACGGGACCATAATAGTAGATTATGGCAGTAGAAATGTCTACGACATGCTTGATACCCATAATGAAATTGACTTCTCAACAAGGCTTTCTTCTCATCTACATATTCGGATTGTCAGTCGGGATAGGCCAACGGAATACTCGGCAGCCATAAAAACCTCATGGTGCGAAACAATTGAGGCCAGTGACAGCCTTTACCATCTTAAGAACAAGAGTATTTACATTTATTGCTGTCCGGCAAAGATGTGTAATCATCATAAATATGGAAATTCAGGTCTTGATAAGCCCCATTATATGGTCAAGCATCACACAGAAACTCGATGCGTGATTAAAATTTTACCGGACACAAAAAGTTCTAAGAAGAACCTATCAGGAGCGGGTGGGTTTGCAGACGATACCTTTGGATTTACGCCCGTTGATCGCTATGGTCAGCGGGTTTTCAAATTTAACGATGCGTAGACTGTCACTCTCGTATTCGGCAGGCAGGGAGTTGAGATAGTCTATGTCGATGAATCCGTTGCCACCAGCGGGGTCGATGGTGAGATAACCAACACCGAAGGATGTGAGGTTCTGAAAGAAATGTGTGCCTTGCGAAGGCTCTATCCTGTAGCCGGGCAACGCTGATTCGGCAATAAGTCTCGCTCCGGCAATCTGCGACCATTTAACCGGAATGCCGAGTGCAGGATCCGACGATCCCCATCGCCCGGGACCAACAAGAATGTAAGGCTCCCCTTTTTCCACAAAACGGGCGTTTATTTCCTCTATTTCCCTCACCAGACCCGTGTTGCGTGAAGAATCGAATTTGTCCGGCTTCACATACACGATATATTTCACATTATCCATGATGCCGTGACCTAACGCCGTCTCACTCCTCAGGATCAAATCTTTATCCTCAATATCCATTATGGAGTCGTCAAGCATCTCTTTAGTGTCGACAATCGGGCGGATCTGCAACCAATACACAGTCCCGTTCTCGCCATTTTCGCCCCTAACGGGATTTATATTCCCTGCAAACTCAATCTCTATGGGACGTCCCATTTCATATTGACCTGTCTCAAGCATGAAATTAGCGATCTTGGCAAGGGGGAATACATTATGTTTAAGCACATTCGCGAAGGTCACAACTTTCCGCCCCGGTCCGAACTCGGTATCGCGGATCACACGGTCATCAACATCAAATGTGGATACAAGATATTTAAGGGCACCAGTCTTGAAGGCATCGGAAACACCGACGCGGCTGATATTGAAGCTGTCATCCACTAAAAATTCGGGCACCTCTCCCTTATGCTCACGAAGCGCGCATAGCGAAGTCTGGGTGTCGCGGAGAGCAAGCTCGAGAGTGGAAGTCTGAAGAACCTTGTCAGGATGGGCAGGAGAGAACCGCAACGCCACTCCTCCGTCAACAATATGTTTACCCAGACCTGCAGCCACTTCCACCACTCCCTCCTCGGAAGCCTCGTCACCTG
>CAMYSW010000026.1:0-14303 GCA_947297425.1 uncultured Porphyromonadaceae bacterium | reverse complement strand
CCTATGCATCGATATGGTGCAGCCGATGTCAACACCCACATGATCAGGATTTACGTATGTACCAACCGGATAAGCGGTGCCAACGTTGCAAGAACTGCCAGAATGCACATCCGGCATCTGCACTATGCGCACACCCGCCATTGCCGGATGATCGCAAAGATCCTTAATCCATTGCAGGGCTGATTCATCTATATTATCGGTGAATATTTCAGCCGAAGTTGATTTACCTTGTATAATCATATGATTCATCACTTAGAATTTTCGGCAAAATAAAACACAGTGTGCGCAATTGATTTGCGCAGCATGAGAAAAAATGTTAGCTTTGCAAAAAAACATCATCACAATGCCACTTAACCGCGCCACGCTCATAAGAATTTCCACTATTGACCGCTGCCTGCAAAACCATTACAGGCGTTGGACAATCAACGACCTAATGGATGCATGCACCGATGCATTAGCAGAGTTCGAGGGCAGAAGCAAACCCGTAAGCCGGCGCACATTTCAAAACGATCTTGCCCTGATGCGAAGTGACCGTCTCGGATATAACGCACCTATCGTAGTAAAAGACAACAAATATTATGAATATGAAGATCCGGATTTCAGCATCACTCACCTCCCTCTTAACGAAGAAGGACTTGACGCCCTTAATTCGGCACTCGACATCCTCAGACAGCTACAAGGATTTCCACAGCTTGCATCATCAATAGAGACTATCAGCAAACTCAATGAACAGATCTCCCGCCATACAGGATCAACTCCTCCGGCAATGGACATGGAATATGTTCCCAATTATCGGGGAGCCCAGTTTATCGGGAAGATATACGATGCCGTAAGAAAACAACAGACCATCGTTATTGAATACCAGTCATTCAAAGCGCATAAACCAGACACAATGGCTGTTTATCCATATCTGCTGAAGGAATATCGCAACCGATGGTTCTTGATCGGAGAGAAAACTACCAACAGCAGTCCACATGTAAACATATTCGCGCTTGACAGGATCCATTCCGTTGAGACAGACAGAACTCATCCTTTCAAAAAATGTGTTGATTTCGATCCTGAACATTTTTTTGACGACACAATCGGAGTAACCAGGCAAATCTGCGACAAGCCTCGCCGGGTAGTGATAAAGATCGACCGGCAACAGGCACCATACGTAGAATCAAAACCCTTCCACAAGTCACAAAAGATTGAACAGAGATTCCGGGACGGCAGCATTCAGCTATCGCTTAAAGTTGTTATAAACAACGAGCTTGAACGCCTTATCCTCGGCTACGGAGGTCACGCAGAAGTAATCGCGCCACCTGAATTTCGCGAAAAAATTTCCGAAAGCATATTCAAAGCAGCCTCCCGCTACCAACACTCACCAATGCTTTAAATGCTACTATAAATGCAGCTTTAAATGCTACTATAAATGCAGCTTTAACGCTACTTCAATTCCACTTCAATTCCACTTTAAAAGAATTTTTAATAAATTTCATTGAAAAATTTTGCAAATTAAAAAAAAATACCTAACTTTGCACTCGCAAAACCGAAACAACCACTTCTTTCAAGTTAATCGGTAACAACGATGGTGCCATAGCTCAGTTGGTAGAGCAAAGGACTGAAAATCCTTGTGTCCCCGGTTCGATTCCTGGTGGCACCACCAGTTAAAATGCTGAAAATCAGAGAGTTAGATAAATTCTGACTCTCTTTTTTTATGCCGTTTTTGCCCGAAATACACCACGAAAACGCAGACTGTGTAAACCAACGTGTAAACCGTGTCAACCACAGTAAACGTAATCTGTTACAAGTCTAAAGTGCTTAGTAACAGCGAATCACCTCTAATGCTGAGGGTGAACAAAGACCGAAAACGTAAATATGTCAGTCTTGGCATATCCGTACTTCCTGAACATTGGGACTTCTCAAAGAATCAGCCAAAGGCAGATTGTCCCAACAGAGAGTACATCGAAATGCTCATAGCCGATAAGATTAAAGAATATTCGGCTAAAATAATAGAGCTAAAGGCTAACAATCAAGAGTTTACTGCAACTTCTCTCGTTGAGAGAGTCTGTGTAAACCGTGTAAACCGACAGACGGTAGGCGACTTTATCACAAATCACATCAGCCATCTAATGACGGCAGGTTGTAAGAGTTACGCATTGTCAATCAGACAGCTATATAACTCAATGGTCGAATTCAACCGCCACCTTGATATTCCGTTTGCAGATATTGACGTAGCTTGGCTTAGACGCTATGAGCTTTTTCTAAGGGAGAAACGTTTGGCAGAGAATACAATCGGAATACGTTTCCGCACTCTCCGCTCAATCTACAATTTGGCGATGGAGGAAAACGTGGCTTCTCCTGACAGCTATCCGTTCAAGAAGTTCAAAGTGTCGAAACTTCATCAGGAAACAGCCAAGCGAGCCTTATCAAAAGAGGATATTGAACGTGTGCTGTCCTACAAGTCCACAAATCGCTATATGCGCTTACCTATTGACATCTTTGCTTTCACTTACTACTGCGGAGGAATCAACTTTGTGGATATAGCGCATCTGACAAGGGCAAATATCGTGGACGGTCGTTTGATATACAAGCGTCAAAAGACCAAGAAGCTGATAAAGATTCCGCTTCAATCGCAAGCCGTGGCACTCATAGATAAGTACCGCAATGATGAATCGCCCTATCTCTTTCCGATTCTGTCAGCGTTCCACAAGACAGAAGTTCAGCAAGCCAACAGAATCCACAAGGTAATCACAAAGGTTAATGACCGCTTGAAACAGATTGGAGAATCTCTGAATCTGCCTATCACACTAACGACCTATGTAGCACGGCACAGTCAGGCTACGGTGATGAAACGTGCCGGAGTGTCAACAGCTGTAATTCGTGAGATTATGGGGCATAGTTCTGAACGAGTTACGCAGATTTATCTTGACAGCTTCTACAATGAACAAGTGGATAACGCTCTGAAATCTCTTTAATGCTTAAATAGTCCTGCCTATCATAACGATAGGTGGGATTATTTTTTTAACTTTACACTAAAATTCCAATTATGAAAGAACTTGATTTTTCGCAATACAATACAGCGATAATTATTGGCAATGGATTTGATATAAATTTAGGTTTGCCTACTGGTTATGAAAACTTTATAGAAAGTGCTCAATTTGAGACGCTGATAAACAATGGCAATCAACTTGCTGTGCATTTGAAAAACAATTATAATTTAAAGAATTGGATTGACATAGAAAAGGAGCTTTCATTATATTCGATGGAGGGTGCTACCGAATCTTACAAAAAAGAATATGATGATTTATCGGCGAGCCTTACCGATTATATCAATGATATTGACTACTTAAAAATGAAAAAACATGGAGCCGCATATGATTTGATGCACCAAATAGCTAAAGGCAAGAGTTTTATAATATTGGATTTTAACTATACGAAGTCAATTAGGCTATTGCTTTCTAATTTTGGACTTTCTGATGAAAGAATTGAGCTATGTCATTTAAAGGTACATGGTGAAGCAGAAAAAAGGAATATCGTTTTTGGGGTTGAGGACAAAGCTCCTATAAAGCCTGAGCATGTTTTTATTAGAAAGGCATATAACAAATCATTTAAGGCTTTAAATTTTACGGAACTATACAAGAATGTAAGTTCGGTGATGTTTTTCGGCCACTCATTAGGAGAATCAGACCATACTTATTTCAAGGAATTATTCCAAAACAGTTGCCTAAATATAAGCGACACATTACAGTGTACATATCGCAAAAAATTCTATTTCTTTCATTATAAAGAAGATGGCTATTATAGATTAATGCAACAATTAGATACATTAACCTACACAAGTTTAACTACATTTAGGCAATATAACAACATAGAGTTTATTGATGTGTTTGAATATGAAGAAAAACATAGTTGATAAAATTTGATACAATGGATATTTCCGAATTCATACAGACACGCCCCACATACCCCTCACTTCCTGATAATTATTGGGAAAATGCTGAATATGAGGATGAGATATATTGCAATGCGTGGTTACAGAAATATCCTGAACAAGAACGTGCCGACATAAAGGAGCGGTTGGAATACATACGCAGATACTCCCTGCAATTTCCTGATTTTGACGGTGAGATATGGGAGCCTGAACAATCGGCATACCGGCATTATGACGCACGAAGTCAGAAAATGGCGAATTGCGGACTGTCTGAATCTGAATTTTACGATTTCGACATTATGCAAGAAGCGATTAATGATTTAGGGCTGTCACCTAAAGCCACATTTGAGTTTATCCTATATGTGTGGCATGAACTATATAAATGGCTCTATCGTGGCAATATCGAAATGATAGACAGCCGGATTAAACGGCTTATCGCAAGGATAGACGCACGTCCTGATGACAAGTTGGAACTTGACATAAAGGTAGGTGGCAGACATTTCAGATTCTCAAACGAGCGATTTATAAAGTCGCTCATAGCCAATTATGTAAACAGCAACATTGAATCAGGCGCAGAAGAAATCTATCCGACAAAACGCGAAATTGACTACATTCTTATCTGTACCTTATTGAGAAATCTCCCTATAAAGTACAAAAAACGGAAAAAAGGTACGTTCACCCAAGCAGAGAGAAATTTCGGATTATCAGTGCTTTGGCTTACGGGAGAACTAAACCATCTGAAAAACGACGACCCTACGGATTACTGCACAAAAGACAACAACGCCACTTTCGACAAACTGATGAGAGATTACAAGGATATGAAACTTCCGGCAATATGCCCCCTCGTTTAGAGTAAGAAAATCACGAAAATTCTACGCTTACACAGCATTGCGGGTTGATATAATTTTGCCACCGCAATCAGGAAAGCAGACCGCACGTTGCGGCTGACCTAACCCCTGACTGCCACGAAAATTATGTTTACAATAAACGCAGTACCCGCAACAGTAGAAGTTTACAACAACGCAGAAGCCCACAAGGAAGTGCGGGCGATGATGGCTCGTGGCGAGCGCATGGCGATGTTCTTCGCCCTCGACAAGTACGGTTGCGAAACCGTCAGAATCGAAAGCCGTACCACGCAACGGTTCACCTACCAACTCAACCAAAAAAGCCTTGATTGGCTACTCGGCTATCTCACCAACGGAACGACAGAGGATTGCGATGTTGACCCCACCGCTCCCGACAAGACATCAGAAACGAGCGATGACAGTTTCCGTAAGAATATGCTCATGGCGTTTGTCAATGCCAACGTGGGTAACTTTCAGACACGCCCTGCGTTTCTTGACCGACCGGGCAGATTGACAACCACCGCTACTTTCAAGCACGGCTCAATTCAATTCTTCACAGAACGAGATACGGAGATAGAGAACTTCCTCCAAGAGCATAAACTCATCGGCTAACAACTATCACTCAGAGAATGGGGAGGGATTGCACCCCTTTCCCATTCTCTTAAAACCTCCAATTCAACAATATTTCACCTTAATATATGGAAAGAAAGGCAGTCAGCATAAGCAAAGGGCAACATCTTAGTGATGTGTACCCGACAATAGAAACGAATACGATTCTGTGTAAGAAGCTAACGGGTCTTGGCGCGACATATTCCGAGATAACAGCACAGCACAACTCTATAATTGTCGTGCCGAATCTTCCGGCTATCACGGGCAAATGTGCAATACATAAATCCGACAATCTTTTTGGTGTAAAGCAAAGAATCACAACTGATGATGTTGTAAAGTACCTTGAAGATACGTTGGCGAAGAAGAAGTTTATCAAGTTGATTGTAACGCCTGAAAGTTTTTATAAGGTGAAAAACGCCTTTACGGAAGTGGATATGAATATGTACGTCAATTGCTTTCTTCTCCTTGACGAGTGCCACAAGTTGATAAAAGATAGGGATTACCGTGCCGATATAGTTCTGCCGATAGAGGACTTCTTCAAGTTTGATGAAAAGGCTCTTGTGTCGGCTACTCCTATCATTCCGTCAGACCCTCGCTTTGAGGAATACCGATTCAAGATTGTGGAAATTGTTCCTGATTTCGACTACAAGCAGGATATTCAGTTTATCCACACTAACAATATGCTTGAAACATTCCGAATCATTCTGTCACAAATGGAGGAACAACAGAATCCGAAACGAAGCATCTGTTTCTTTATCAACAGCACGGATATGATATTACAACTTATCACCAAACTTGGAATCGCAGACAGAAGTTCGGTCTTTTGTTCTGATAAAAGCGTAGTTAAGTTAAAAGGACTTGGCTTCAAAAAGGCTTATACTGATTGGGAAGATAAGCACAAAGCTGATTTTATGTTCTTTACTTGCCGTTTCTACAATGCTCTTGATATAGAAATGGAAGAAAAGCCTGACGTGGTTTTTGTGAGTGAGCCATATTTTGCCGAATACACAATTGTTGACCCTTGTACGGATGTTGTTCAGGCATTAGGTAGATTCCGCAAAGGCATATCATCTGCAACCCACATACTTTCCACCAAAAGCACCATTCAACAACGTACAAAAGAGGGAATCACAGAATTTATAAATGCAAGCGAACACGCATATTCGGTAATCAACACCTTATATAACAGCACCAATACGAAAGAAGAACGCAACGCTTTCAGAATAGCAATGGAATCATTGCCATACAGCAATATGCTCCGATATGGCGAGAAAGATTACTTTGCCATTGATAACTACATTGATGATGAGTTGGTAAAGTCGGCATATAACAATCTCAATTCTCTGTTAGCACTCTATAAAGAGAGTGGATATTTCAACATTCTCACTGTTGACAAAGCCATGTTCCGATTCGGTGAACATGAAAGGCTGTCTCTATTCGGCACTGTAAACTGTACAAAGACCCTCCGAATGAAAATCGTTGAGATTCTTGATAATATTAAGGACGATATGGGAACGGCTCTTTTCGATTCATACGTCAATGAACTGCGTGAGAAAGATTCTTTTATAGTGGATGCTTATTTTTCTCTTGGTAGAGAGATTATCGAACAGAACAAATACGGAGTAAAGAGAATCCGTGAACTGATGATTATAAAGGAGTACAACGAGAATCGAAACTGCGATGCGTTTAGAAAAGCATTACTAAACTCCTTTGAGGTTGGGAAGAAATATCTACTTGACTATGTAAAAAGCGAGTTGATTCGCCTACATACCAAATTTAATGTGAAATATCCTAAAGCGATAACGGCACGGACAATCAAAGAATATTTTGATGTTGATGATAAAGCTCGAATCGGGAATAGTAAGGCAATACTTATCAAATCTCTCAAAATTTAGAATGGCGTACTTTTTTCTGAAAATTGACTTTTAATAGGGTGATTTCAGAAAAAGTACATGATTCATAAGATTCTGAATTGACAAACGGTTTTACTTCTATTTGTCGGTTCAGGGTTGTAAGCCGGATTATATATAATTTTCAAATTCATAAAAATTCGATTCTAATTAAAGTCCGAATAGCAACACGCAATTTCTTTCTAAATACGGCAAGAAGCCAATTATAAAATCGGAAAACTCAAAACGTGCCTTTTTCAGCCATTCCATAAATAAGATTTTCAAAGCAGAGAGGTACGACCACCTTAAAACTATCCCCCCTGCTATAAATAATACGTCCTGAAAAAATTTCGGAGAGTTGTCTAAATGCGACTTCACCCTAAAAAATGTCCCCTCCCTCCATGTCGAAAGAAAAACGAATCGGATTCAGGTCTGCCACCATATATGAGAATTTAACCTATCCTGATATTGACCGCTATTGTTTTCCTGACGGTAACAGTTATCGTCCAAGTAATCAATAAACACTTACTCCAACATGGAAACAACCACCGCAACCGCATTGGCAACTATCGCCACAACCGACCTCAACACCGTAGCCGAAGATGTGCAGTTTGAGGACATCAACGTAACCACCGCTCCCTCCGTCACTTTCCTTGAAGCCAACACATCGGCTATCTCAATCGAGGAACTGACCGTTAACTGTGTCGTACCGACATGGGCGAATCAGGAGCTTACAATCTCTCATCAGGACTTCATCAACACCGTGCATGACGCCGCCTGCAACGTGTTCAGCGGAGAACTCATCAATCAGTCGGAAATACGTGTGTCGCACATCGTCCGTGGGCGCATACCCTCCGCTCTCGGCAAACGTGCGTCTGAACTCCTTGAATCGGAAAAGACGCAGTTCTATCAGCGACTCGCCTTTGCGTTCACCATTCCTTCTATCCATGAGACGATAGACGGGCAACGCCTTGAACTCTGCATAGGCGGTGTGCGCAACTACAACGACCTGAATCTCTACCGTGCCAACCGTGGTGCAGAGAAGTTCTCAGTCTTTATAGGCTGGCGAATGAACGTCTGCTCAAATCAGGTGCTTACGGGGCAAGGGGCGAAGATTCAGCTTGAAGTGATGTCGCTCCATGACCTCTACAAGCAGGTGCTTGACTTGTTCTATACGTTCCGTCCGGCACAAGACATTCATCTGTTGCAGACGCTTTCGCAAACCCGCCTGACCGAAACGCAGTTCGCTCAAATCGTAGGGCGCATGAGGCTTTATCAGGCTCTGCCGAACCGCTATCAGCGCAACGTGCCAAAACTCCTGATAACCGACAGTCAGATTAACAACGTCTGCCGTGACTTCTACGTAGATCCGAACTTCGGGGTCAAGGACTGCACGATTTCGATGTTCGACTTCCACAACCTCCTGACGGAAGCCAACAAGAGCAGTTACATTGACAGCTATCTGCAAAGAGCCGTCAACGCTACCGAAGTGTCGGTTGGCATCTGCAACGCTCTGCACGGCGATTCGCAATACGCTTGGTTCTTGGGCTGAGTGCTTATTGATTCCTGAAAAATCGGGCATTTCCCAGTCTGTGGGGAGTGTCCGATTTTCTTTCCCAAGACACTATATATCAGATATAAAAATCATAAAATTTCGGACATGACAACCGATAACATAGTTTCAGAAATACAACTCAAATATCAACCGCAACCACTCACGGAGACCATACACGGAGCGAAAGACATTCACCAACTCCTGATAAACCGTGTCTTTGACGCTGACACCATAGGCTACAAGGAATCGTTCAAGGTCTTGCTTCTCAATCAGGCGAACAAGATAATCGGCTACGCCACCATATCTGACGGAGGACTGACATCTACCGTTGTTGATGTGCGTGTGGTGATGCAGACCGCATTAGTCACCAATGCCACATCAATAATCCTCGCCCACAACCACCCGTCAGGCAATCCCATTCCAAGCGTACACGACGACAACCTTACAAAGAAAATCAAGTCAGCGTGTGAGCTTATGGATATTCGTTTGCTCGACCATATCATAGTAACGCCATTCGACAGCTTCTATTCCTACTGCAACGAGGGCAGACTGTGAAAATCCATGTTGTAGAGCATATTCCGTGAAATTTCGCTTTCCAATATAGCCCCACCAATGACATTTTTTAGTAACTTTGCAACTGATTCGCAGTCGTGCCATAGAGTTGGCGTAGTTGAATCAGACTTTTTTACTAAAAGGTGTTATTGAAATCTGCTTCAATCATCAAATCTCGCAAATTTGAAATTCCACGAAGCCGGTTGACAATAGCACCTGCACTGATTGCTTATACCCTGCCGAGATTGGCAGATTATATAGCAAAATCGGTGTGGGGCTATTGTTTTATCCGTGGAATAGGCAAATGCGAGAGCCTGATGATTGGATAAGACAAGATAAAATCCTCACACCTTTTTTATGTTCAATAACTAAACAGTTCCGCAGAGGATTGAGGAACACGCAATTAGTATGAAAGCAAAAAGGCTTCTATCATTTGCCTTTGCAATCCTCATGCTTGCCGGAACAGCAACCGCCCAAATCAACAAAGGGTACAAAGGCATGGTGAACGCAGGGTGGATTCTTCTCTCGGAGGATGTCAGTTTTGAGGCTCTGACAATCCACGGCTACCAATTCAATCCGCATCTTTTTGTCGGAGGTGGTGCCGGAATCAACTATTATTCTTCGGGATCTGACGATGCAGGATACATACCCATTTTCGCAGACATTCGCGGTTATCTTCTGAAAGGCCGGATTTCACCATATGGCGAAGCTAAGATTGGCGGACAAGTCACATTCAACGGAAACGGAACATCCGGCTTATACTTCGCTCCTGAAATCGGTTGCTCATTCGCCACATCCAAGAGATTTGCCATAGATGTAGCTGTCGAATATATCCTACACCGAGACCAGAATATAGCACCGACAGCATCCGGTCGAATCTGCAACATAGATGCCGGAGGTCTGTGCCTTAAACTCGGAATAGAGTTTTAACTCCATATAATTAATAATTTAACAACAATCTCAAGATGAAAAAAATCAAGTTTCTCACGCTTGCGCTCTTTGCGGTGCTTGCGTGTGTCAGCTTCGCTTCATGCAGTGACGATGACAAGGACGAACCCCAAACTGTCAATGACCTGATTGGCTCGGTTTGGGAAGCAGTAAATCCGCACACGGGCTATCCTACCAAGGTGGAAGTAAAAGACGTCTCAAAGTGTGTCGTGACGGTCTACGAGCCCAATTCCACCACAATCTACCAGCGTGACGAATGCACCTATACTTACGATTCCAAGACGGGTGCGTTCAGTGTAAGATTCGATGATTACAATGTCACCGGATTCATCAAAGGAGATACAATGACATTGACCGACAACCGATACGGTACATTTGATTTGAAAAGAGTCAAATAGAAACTCCCTTGCTCATCCAATACAGCACCATTGCACTTTCGCATCGGTGCTGTTTTTTTCTTGTACATTTTTCAGAAATAATCCATTTCATAGGACAGATTCAGAAAAAGTACGTTTGAAATTGAATGATTCTTGCTTTGATAAAGCCTCTATGTCAGAGATTTTCGCTAATTTTGCGTTAAGCCTTAGCATTCAGCACACTGTTAATGAAATGTGGGGCATAAGGCGAAACCTTATAGCGACTTTTTGAATGGCGCAGTTAATACCATCAATTGAAACGATTCTCCGTTTTAAAGTTAAGCCTACAGACGGAGAATTGACATTACTACGCCATTTAGAAAAAACTTTAGATGACAGCTATGAAGTTTTCTTTAATCCTTATTTAAATGGTGACCGCCCCGATATTATAATTCTCCGTAAAGGACACGGGGTTCTAATTATTGAAGTTAAAGATTGGATTTTATCTCATCACTATATCGACGAGCGGAAGAAGTGGCATTTTGTAAACCCACATAACAACGAAGATTCTGTAGAAAAATCGCCGATAGACCAAGTCCTTAAATACAAGGAAAATCTATTTGATTTACATATAGACTCTTTATTAAATCTTAAAATTCAAAACATCAAGAATTTCAATATCGTAGGATGTGCCGTTTACTTTCACAAAGCCGATGCTACGGAAATTGAGGAACTCATGATTATTCCTTTCAAGGGGGATAAAAGATATTTGGATTTTCTGAATTACAATATTGGATTAATTGGTTGCGATTCGTTACAAAATGGTGGACTAAATAATGTGCTTGCGAAATTCCACATAAATGCTAATTGGCAATCACTTTATTTTACGGAAGAACTTTATAATAATTTCAAAAGAATCCTTACTCCCACTGTCCACATGATGACAGATGGGCAAACCATTGTCTATGACAATCGCCAATCAGAAGTGATTACTCGACAAGTTAAACAGATGAGAGTAAAAGGAGTGTTTGGTTCAGGAAAAACCACAGTCCTCGTGGCAAGAGCAGTGCAAGCATACCTCCGGCTAAAAAAGGATAACCCCAATCCTAAAATCTTAATACTTACCTATAACCTAACTCTACGGAATTTTATTCATGATAAGTTGATGCAAGTTCAGCAGGAATTTATCATTCAAGACTTTATAATAATCAATTATCATCAATTCATAAATGCCGAATTAAACAACATGGGCATTGACATAAAAGTTCCTCAAAGCATTAAAGGGGGCGAGATATCCGCATACCTTGATGCAAACTATTATTCAAACGAACATTTATTTGAGCATTATAAGGATAGAATTGTGCCATACGATACCATTTTAATTGATGAGATTCAAGATTATAAGCGAAGTTGGATGAATATCATAAAAAATTCATTTTTAGCTGAGGGTGGAGAATATATGCTTTTTGGTGATGTGAAACAAAACATATATGGGAATCCGATTGAGAATAAAGATGTCGTTACTAATATCCCTGTGCGTCCAACAGAATTAAAGAAATGCTATCGTTCAGATTCTAAAATTAGAGATTTGACAATAGCTTTTCAACGTGCGCTGTTCAATGAGAAATACTACATTGATGATTTTTTAGAGCAAAATGGAATAGGATTGTTTGATTCATTTGAGAAAGAAGGATATGTCAACTATATCTATCTTTCAAATGCACAAATAGTTTCTACACTTTATACAATTGTTCATGAGAACATCTTAAATAGGATTAATAATGTTTCTCCTAACGATATAACGATATTAGGATATACAACGCCTTTATTACGGGAATTTGACCATTATTATAGATTGCTTTCAAGAGAGAAAACAAAAACTATGTTTGAAACTCCTGAAATCATGTACCGTAATCAATTGAATTTTATTAGTGAAAGGGATAACCCATGGTTTGGTAACATTTTTAAACACTTGGTTAAAATACATTTCCCTAACAATACAAATTTAAATGATTGGCAAATATCTAAACTCAAATCTTATATAGCATTATTATTAGCCACATATGAAATTTATAAGAAATATCCTGAACGACTAAATGAGATATTACGAGAGACCTGCAACAAATGCAAAATATCAAAAGATGCTTTTGAAGCATGGCTGGAACATTATGCAGATTCAATATCTGCCTTTAGAATATTAGTCCATAATGCGGATTACGAATTTATTCGCAAAAATAAAAAAATGAATTTTTGGATGAATTGTGGGATGGTCAAGGTTTCTACCATTCATTCTTTTAAAGGATGGGAAAGCCAAGCAATATTTCTAATTGTAGAAAACAACACATCCAAAGAAGAATTTAATGAATTGCTTTACACTGGGATAACACGAGCAAGAGAGAATCTTGTGGTAATCAATTTCGGAAACACAGCATATCATAAAATATTAAAACCTTTATTTGATAAAGTGAATAATACCTGATTTTGACAAACGTACAATTTTTATGATTTCCTTGTTTTATAGGGTGGAATTAGAAAAAGTACATGATTCTTAAATGTCCGAATCAGCAAAGGATTGACAACGTTTTTATGGTTGGAACGTTTATATGTCAGAAAGAATTGCTATCTTTGCACTTGTAACACAACAGCCTATGAAGTTGATTGAACTGAACCTACAAAGAATCATCGACCTTTGCCGGAAGCACAAGGTCAAGACTTTGGCTGTCTTTGGCTCTATCCTCACAGAGAGATTCAACGACCAAAGCGATGTGGACTTACTTGTCAACTTCGACACCACCGACCATGAGAAGTGGGATTACGTTACAAACTACTTCGATTTTCAGGAAGCCTTAGAAAAAATCTTTGGTAGAAAAGTTGATTTGGTAGTAGAGAAAGGTTTGAAGAACAAGTACTTCATCGCCAATGTCAACCGTACAAAACAAATGATTTATGGCTGATGAATATATATTGAAACATCTTCAAGACGTGTTGGATGCCATCAATGAAATGCAGAGTTGCTTTGTTGGCTTTCCTAACAGATTTGATTTGTTTGAACACGACCTTATGCGAAGATGTGTTGTGGAGCGCAAGACAGAGATAATGGGTGAAGCAATCAACCGCATAAAGAAGAAAGACCCTACTTTTGAGATTCCAAACGCTAAGGAAGTTATCAATACACGCAACCGAATAATACATGGTTATGACAGCGTGGAAACTGAATTTCTGTGGGGATTGGTAGTCCGCCATATTCCTGAGCTTAAAAAGGACATTGAGCGAATCATTGCTGAATACGAGGAACAATACAATCGTGAAAACTACACGGATTCCGATTGTAAGTAACCTATCCTATACAGCATACTATATTGAATTGAGAGAATGAAACATTTATTAACAATTACAGTGCGCGTAAACCGAGGTGTAAACCGCACGGCGAGAACATTCAAATACGAGCGAAACAAGTAACTCGACTGATTTATAAAGTGCCATAGCTCAGTTGGTTGCTTCCAAAAGTGAGCGAAGCGAACTTTCGGAAGCCGAAGAAGAGCAAAGGACTGAAAATCCTTGTGTCCCCGGTTCGATTCCTGGTGGCACCACAGAAGACCGCTAATTCTCAATGAGTTAGCGGTCTTTTATTCA
>CAMYSW010000025.1:0-14711 GCA_947297425.1 uncultured Porphyromonadaceae bacterium | reverse complement strand
GAATGCGGCTTGAGTCCCGCCTCTCCTCCCACGCAGTAATCATTGATCAGGATGTAAACTTATTCATAGAAAATTCCCGCAAATCGGCACCCGATGAAAAACAGCTATCTCATTTGCGTGATGAATATTTCAGGAATCTGCTCGTAGAATTATTCAACTTTCAATCATTGGGTATAAAACTACGCGATTTCATTCGCGTGGTCACCGAATACGTAGCGCCCATATATCCCGAACTATTTGAAGCCTATAGGGAAGTCAATAAAGTGTTCTATGACAAAATAGAAAACGTAGGTAATAAGTTCATCTCGCTTTATGCCGCCAATCGCATAGATTCCGACTCAGCCACGAACAACAAAGCATTTCTGGACAAGGTCAGCAACGGATGCAGGTATTTTCTTGAACAATTGGCTCCTGTATGCAAAGTGTTAAATGACACCCCTTTGGAACTTGACAATGCCACTTATGAAAGACGTCTCCTATCCGTCACCGACCTTTTATGGTTTGAAATGAACATGAAAAAGACCATATTGAAAGGTTTGACACAAGAAGATTTCTCCCCGGCAACATACATGAAATTCAAGGCTCATGCCATGCTTGCTGACAAAGACGCAGACACAGCCAAAGCCACAAAGACAGCGAAGACACGCAAAGTTAAAGAAAAGAAAGCTCCCCGAGAAAAGAAAGAGAAAAAGCCGAAGGGATATTCACAGCGAATAACCCTGCAAATGTTCCGCGATAGCAAATCCATAGAAGAAATAGCCACAGCGCGAGACTTGGCAATAACCACTATAGCCGGTCATTTAGGAGAAATGATTCTCCTTGGCGAACTCACCCACGAAGATGTTATCCCTTCCGGAATCTTTACAATCCTTGACAAAACAGCGACAGAGCTTACAGCCGAAGGCAAACAGCCGGACTTCCTTACCCTCCGCGACCGGATAGGGGGAGCGGTCCCCGCCCACTACATCTCCCTCTACACCCGCTTCCACCACTAAAACCTCTAAAATCCTTTAAAATCCTTAAGGACTTTAAAGTCCCTAAAGTCCTTAAAGACCTTAAAGACACTAAAGACCTTAAAGACCTTAGAGTCACTAAGTCAAAATCATTTTTTAATATTTTATGAGAATGCCATGAACAACGAATTAATCCCCAATCGCGGAAACTACAAAAAGCTCTTAAGTTATCAAAAAACCGACGTAATTTACCAAATCACATATTACTTTTGTCATAAGTTTCTAAACAAGGGAGACCGCACTGTCGACCAGATGGTTCAAGCTGCGCGAAGCGGCAAACAGAACATAATCGAAGGGTGCGCTGCCTCTTCCACCTCTGCGAAAACTGAAATAAAGTTACTTAATGTAGCAAAAGCGAGTCTTAAAGAGCTACTTGAAGACTATGAGGATTATCTGAAAACACATGGCATCAATCAGTGGGAGAAAGGCAGTTTAGAATTTGAAACCATGAGAAAACTGGGAATTGAATACAACGACCCGAAATTCTTCATGCAGCTCATAGAGACACGACCAGCCGGCACGATAGCCAACATGAGCATCATATTGATAAACCAAGCTGATTATCTCCTCTTTCGCCAATTAAAAAAGCTTTCAGCAGACTTCATCACCAACGGGGGCTTCTCTGAGCGCATGAGCGCCCTGCGCAGAAAGAACCGCGGCTACTGACCAACCCATCTTCCACCCACAAAGACCCTAACCCTAAAATCCAAAAGTCTCTAATGACCCTAAGGTCACTAAAGTCTTTAAGGACCTTAAAGACCCCATTTGCAAAGCAAAAAAAGCCGACTTGATTTTTTGATTTCAAGTCGGCTTTAGTTATATGTCCGAAATAGCTGTCTTATACTTTTTGATTGTCAGACAATCTATTTTACTCATTTGTAAATACGCGTCATTCGTATAGAACGTCTCTACACCTTATTATTATTTTGTTTGTTTGAACTTAACATTATCAAGGAACCAACGATTTGCAGTAGTCAACTTCCAATCTCTTTGTTTAAGGGAGATTTTTGTATCCTTTGAAATCGTCACCGATGATAAATCAACTGTCGCATGAATCCATTTGAACGCATCATTTTGGGCGAATGTATGAGTTGGAATTTCAAACTCAGTTTCAGTTCCATTATTATCAACCAAGACATAAAGTGTCACAGGGTCAAAATTACCATTGCCCTTACGTTGAACACTCCAATCAAATTCCATAGCTACAGATTCACCCGACGGAACATCAATACTTGGGAAACATATACCTGCTTGAAATCCGGTCTTACCGAATTTAAGATAGTTCTTATTCAAATAAATACATTCACCAGCATTATCTGAATCAGGAGTCACCCGATAGAAACTGTAACCCTTGCCAAGCATTGCCTTCTCAGCCGTGATTCCATCAACAACCATTCCCTTAGCACTTATCTGTGGAGATTCAGCAGATTCATTGTTATCGCCTATTGTATCTCCTGCTGATGGCGATCCATTTCCATTTTTACCTGCAGCAGCCCATGGAGCCAGCCATTCGAAATCATCAAAGAAATATATGATCTCATTGACACCAAGGTCTTCAATTTCTGTAGGAATGATATTGACAACAGGAGATGCCATACCTGCGAAATATCCGGTTACTTTGACCTTATGACCACCAAGTTTATTGACTTCAAATCCTTGGGCTGCATCCATGAAATATGCCTTGCATGTCATTTCTCCAACAGTAATGGCTGTCCCGTCGAAGTCTCCCGTCAAAGTCACATATTGATATTTTTTTCCATTAGCATTATCCAATGTCGCAGTTATATCAACCGGTGTTTTCTCAGGAACAGAAGCAGTACCCTCATTCGTGATTTTCCCACCAATAATATAAGCCATTCTCATCCCATCAGTGAACTTTTCACCAACAACAGTTACCTTATCTCCAACAGAAACCTGATTTGGCGACTCTTTGACAAATGCATAGTCATTACCATCTGTCAAAACAAAACCTTTCTCAGTAAGAGCTGTTACAATCATATTGGTCAGACGGACAACAGTTTCATCTTCCGCAGCTTCCATAGTCTCAATCGTATAGTCAACCGGATCTCTAAATTTGTCTCCATCCTGACGAATAATAACGGAAGCAATGCTTATCAAATTACGTCCTTTAAATTTAATTACAGCCTTGCGCGGATTATCAATCGCATTTTCTCGAAAATTTTTACTTACAGAAACCTCAACTTCTGTTTGACCGGCATGACCAGAGGAGGGTGAAATGGTAACCCAATCCGGGCATTCACTGACCCAATCTGCATCCGAAGTAACCGTTATTAGCTGGGGACCTGAAGGAATAGCGTCGTATACAAGTACATCAGCGCTCGACAGAACAGCCCTTGACAAAGTAGTTTCTTCATCATTACAAGATGTGAAAACACATCCAAGTGCCGTGACCAGCGATATTAAAAATAAATTTATTGCCTTTTTCATCTTGTTTCAATTATTTATGATTTAGAAGAACCCCAGCCTGGATTTTGTTTAAGGTTCGGATTGAGTTCAATATCATCTGATGGAATCGGATATAAATAATCCCTTGCTTCGTTAAAACCTTGACGATTCTGATTTTTATGGTTGTCAAGATATCCAGAATTGCCATTAGAAAGGAAAATGTCCTTGCCTATTTCATAATACTGTGCAGAAGCTGGCCCGGATGGCTTGGCAGTACCTTGAGCATAAATATAAATGTCAGCAACACCATCTCCAGTCACGTCATAAGCACCGGGACCGGGGAAATACTGACCATACATGGGCTGGTCTATCATTTTACCACATTTCCAACGGAAAAGATCATTGAGTCGACGTCCTTCCTGAACAAGTTCAATCGTACGCTCACGTCTGATCTCCAGAATCACACCTTTATTTGCTCCAGTCACATTAAAATAACCGCTTTCAGGACTTATAGATCCATCCAGATAAGGATCAGGATTAGCATTTGCCGTAGCCATATCAAGCATACCAGTCATTCCTGCACGTTTACGCAATTCGTTGATTGTACTGTTTATATCCGCCTGAGTAAGCGTTTCAAGTTCTGCTTTTGCCTCTGCAAGATTCAATAATATTTCTGCATATCTGTATTCCGGCAAATCATTCGAACTCATATTATTCTTATCCATATTAATGCTACCCATCATTGACTCACCAACAAATTTTATAGGATGGTAACCGGTACGAGCTGTAAGAATATTGGCTGCAAGAATCTCCTTTGCGCCAATACGGTGATAATTCAAACCTCGTATTGACTGTGTCAATCGTGGGTCACGATCCTTAACCTCATCAACAAACTGCATTGTCTGCCAACCCGGGATATCAGTGAATCTTGTCCCATCTTTCATAAGATATGAACATATAAATTTTCTTGTATAACCTGGTTGTCCTTGGGTCGGAACAACCGTATGGGCATTAGCATTATGAAGTATCTGCATACCTTGATCATATTTCACGGCAAGAATGTATTCATTCTTATTAGCATCCTGAGCTGCAAACATATTCATATAGGTTTGCGAAGCATCTGATCCCGTAACAAGTGAATACTTGCCATATTGACCACTCATAAGCTTTTCAGAAGCATCAACACTCTGTTCAAGATAATATCTCCAGTCATTGCCATCAAGCGATATCTCATGATATTTGCGAAATGTGCCCTCATATAAACAGAAATTAGACTTCAAAGCGAGAGCTGCTCCTTTCGTAAGACGATATGGAGCTGATGCTTCAGCAGAAACAACAGGAAGTGCCTCTATCGCAAAATCAATGTCCTTTATCATTTCTGTCATAATCAGCTCACGTGAATCACGCGGTGCATATAATTGAGCATCATCCGACCCAAGCTGACGGTTGATCCAGGGCACATCCCCAAATCTCTTAACCTTCTCGAAATAAAAATATGCTCTGAAGAAACGAGCTACACCAGAATACTGTTTCACGGCAGCTTTGTCTGGACACCGGTCGATATATTCAAGAAGAGTATTGATCCTGCGGAGCACACCCCAACTCCAACCACCACCATTCGATGGTACAGTTCTGTATGTACCACCCTTAAGAACCGCTGATAGTTCCTGATTTATTTTTATGTCATCCTGATCAAGCAATGTTGGTTCATTCTCCATTGATTGAGACAAGAGATTATTATAAAAATAATTGCTGAACATCTGGAGATCAGTGGCTGTAGCCGAATTAAAAAATCCCTCAATGTCTACCTTATCCTTAGGTTGCAAATCTATCGCGTCTTCACACGAAGAAAGCATACCAAGACAAAGGAAAGGTATTATATATAATATTTTTTTCATTATATTTCTATATATTTATGTTTAGAATGTTACGTCAAGACCGAACATAAAGCTCTTTGACCAAGGATAGAATTTCTCATTAGAATCAGACGATTTTCTATTGATAGCACCCTCCGGATCAATATACTTGGTATTTTTCTTTAGCGGAGACCAATAACATAGATTCTCGGCAGTAAAATAAACTCTCACTTTCTCCATTAAAGCCTTGCGCGTCCATTTTTGCGGTATTGTATATCCAACTGTAAGGTTTTTGAATCTAAGATACCTCAAATTCTGAAGATACCGGTCATTAACAAACTGCAAAGTTCCACTTGTAGAGCCATATGCCATTGCTCGTGGAAAATATGCATCTGGATTATCCTCACTCCAAATCTTATCTTTAAAATCAGATGGAATGAAAGTTACATAAGGATATGAATAACATCCCCAGAAATCCATATAATGACCGTCGGGATACCAATAATGATTTCCTGTTCCCTGGAAGAACGCAGACACATCAAATCCGAAATAATTAATATTAGCTCGGAAACCATATTGAAGATGCGGCAAAGAGTTACCCAGTTTCACACGATCGCCAGGATTATCAACAGTATTCTTTCCAATACCGATCACTCCGTCACCATCAAGATCAAGATACTTGACATCACCTGCTGCCCAACCGGATCCGATTCTTTTGGCAACATATGACAAATCTACGTCACTTGCATATTTCTGAGCTTCTTCATCAGTCTGGAAGATACCTCCTATACGGAAACCCCAGATTTCACCAAGCTCCATACCTTCATAATAATCTTTTGCAAAAGTTCTCTCTCTATTATCGTATTTGGTAATGGTGCTTTTATAATCAGAAATATTGAATCCGATTCCATATGAGAAATTGTGACCGAAAAGCTTTATATCATCATTCCAGTTTAGCGCAATTTCATATCCCTTAGTCCTCAAATTCGCCGTGTTCATCTGAGGTGAAGTAGCGCCATAAACGGAAGGCAAATGAATACCCTCGGTGAGCATATCTTTTGTGTCTCGTATGTAGAGGTCAATAGTCGCAGAAAGCCTATTGTTAAAGAAGCCTAAGTCAAAACCAAGATCCCATTGTTCTGTCTTTTCCCAAGTAAGGTTAGATGCTATAGGGGAACCTAATGTAGCATAAGGCGCTGCCGTAGATCCTTCTCCGAAAGAAAATTTGGTTAAAGTTCCGGATCCCATCAGACGTAAGAACGTATAGTAGTCTGACACATTCTGGTTACCAAGTGTACCGAAAGATGCACGGATTTTACCATTGCTCCACATTGGCTGGAGAGGTTCGAAAAACTTTTCTTCAGAAAAACGCCAACCAATTGACCCCGAAGGGAACCATCCCCAACGATGTCCTCGGGCGAAACGAGACGTTCCGTCATAACGGCCAGAAATTTCCGCAAGATATTTACCTAAATAATCGTAGTTTATACGTCCGAAGATACCCTGAAGCGCATATTGGTTCTGACCACCCTCAACTGCAGTTATAACATTTCCCTTGTCATCAGTTCCAACAAGATCCAAGTCTGCAAGATCATCTACCGTAAGGTTCTGACCTTTTGCATAAACATTCTTATAATTGCGGGTTTCGTAATTATAACCTGCAACAACAGTCAAGTTATGTGAATCCTTAAATGTATCTTTATATGTAACCAAACCGTTTGCTGCGTAATAATTATAAGTTCCTACACTTTCTTGCAGGTCATTAATACCGGCACCGGTTACATAATATTGCATCTCCTGATCCGGATATGTTCTATAAGGAAGGTTCACACGGCGTGTAGTATTTCTATTCTGGAAAAAACGATACGTAAAATCGGCACTGAATGTCAACTGTTTGATTGGAGAATAGTTAACACGTGTTGTATTTGTAAAATCAGTGCGACGTTTAGTTGAAGGGCTCTTTCCAATGCTATACAAAATATGACGTCCGTTAGCTACATTATATCCTTGATAAGGCGTTGTGAAAATATAGGATCCATCAGGATTCTGTAGCGGATAGCAAGCAAGCGCGTGCCGCGCAGTTCCTTGCATCGCAGACTCATTACCTCCTTGATATTCATATGTCGATCCAAAGAAAGAGGTATTATTGCTTACGTTTATCCATTTATTGATAGGAAAATCGAATTTTGCACGTAAATTATATTTCTTAAACTTGTCGTTGGCTATTTTCTGTATTCCATCATGGAAGTTAAGACCTCCTGAAAGGTAATAACGGATCTTATTTATACCTCCACTTAATGAAATATTATGCTGTTGCTGGAAATACTTATCATTATAAAGTGTATTATACCAATCCGTATTGGCATAGTATTTCCATGCTTTACGGCCATTATACATCGTTTCTACAACCCATGGCCTATCAGGATGCTCCGTCTTGTCATTAACACGTGCAAGAAGTTCCTGCATATCATTGGCATCATACTTTATATACTGTGAACCTGCACCATTGGTAGCTTCCCAGAATCTATTAACAAGATAAACAGACCAATAACCGGTGGTTTCATAATCTGTAGAAGTTGTGGGTTCTTCCCATCCGAAACGACCATTGTAACGAACAGTAGCCCTACCCTCTTTCTCTTGACCATTCTTCGTTGTCACAAGAATTACACCGAATGCTGCACGCGCACCATACACAGCAGCTGCTGATGCATCCTTGATTACAGAAATAGACTGCACATCATTAGGATTCACATTGTCAATCTCACCTATTGAGCCGTCAATAAGTACGAGCGGAGACCCGCCATTGATAGATGCCTGACCGCGGATATTTAGGTCGGGGGATGAACCTGGCACACCAGAAGAGGTGGTTACATTAAGGCCGGCTACGGATCCCTGAAGCATGTTGGAGATTGTTGCGGCGGGGCGGTCCTCAAGGCTTTTGCCGTCAACAGAGGCAACGGCACCGGTGAGGTTCACCTTTTTCTGCGTACCGTAACCGATAACCACAGTCTCTTCAAGGGTCTGGGCATCTTCCTGCATCACGATCTTCAAGTTATTCTGGTCACTGCCAACGTTTATCTGCTGCGTCTTATAGCCTACATAGACTATTTTTAACGAACATTTGCCGTCAGGCACTTGAAGAGAGAAATTACCGTCAATGTCGGTCATACATCCTGTCTTGGACTTTTCCAACATCACGCTGACTCCGATAAGCGGTTCTCCGGCTTCATCGGTGATGGAGCCCCTCAATTCACGGCTCGCTGCCCACATAGGGAAGCTTACCAGAACGGACACCATCAAAAGAATTAGTCTTCTGACTTGTTTCATAAGGTAGGTATTAGTAAGTAAAATAGTTAGTTCAGTTTTTTAGGCTTTAGGTGTTAGGCTTTAGGAGCAATATCCTGAGTTTTAGGCTTTGGCTTCAAAACCTAACGCCTAAAAGCAAAAGCCTACTTTATCTCTATCTTGTAAGCGTCCGTGCCGAAGGCTTTCGGACGTTGCATGTTTTCTGTGTAAGTGCGACCAAACTCATCTTTAACGGTAATGATCAAGTCTGTATCGGCATCGGGAGCCGTAACCTTGAAGAAGTGATGGTCTTTCGTTGTGGAACCGATAGGTTCGGAAGTCGGACTCCCTTTCCAGCGTTTCAAAACATTGGCTGCGATATGCAAGGGATCATAAGCACTTACATGCTTCACGTCAAGAGCCTTTCCGTCTGCCGTAGTCACAGTGATAGTCCAACGCGTATTGTAGTTCCATACATTAAGGAGTACCTCATTCTTCTTCTGACCTGTATAATCTGCTATCTTTGCTGCAAATTTTGCTGCCATTGTCGAGTTAAGTCCTTCAACATCACTCGAAGAGAAAGAAACCTCGTTAAGGTCATATGAGCGGAATTGGAAATTTTCATCCTTGCCGGCACATTTATACGTATACTTGAAATCTTTTCCGGTTATGTCCCATACTGCATATCCTGCAGGAGTGCCATCGGGAGCCATAAGGCAGCCGGGAGTCACGGCACCGCTCCACCACCAGTCGGAACATATGGCGCCAACGTTGTGTTCATAAACATTGCCTACACCTTTGTTTCCGGGGAGCGCATTATAGTTACGGTGCGTATGACCGGTCACAAAATGCACATTATATCCTTCAACAGCGGCAAGCACTTCAGGAGAATAAGTCCTCGCGGAGAACTCGCCGGGCTTGCTGTCGCTATATACCGGAACGTGCATAGTAATGATGACAGGCGTAGACTTGTCTACATAGGAAAGGTCTTTCGCAAGCCATGAGAACTGGGGAGAATAGATCTTTCCTGCAACCTGATTGTCCCGGTTGGAACTGCCTCCGCCTACATATTTTGAACAATCGATATTATCAAGAACCACATAATGAACGTCTCCTATATTGAAAGAATAATAAGGAGGGGCAATCGTGACAGCGAAAGGATTCTTTGCCTTAAACTGTCCTATGGCATTCATATCGTTGTCATGGTTACCGATAGTGTGATACACAGGTAAACCTTTTACCTGCTCGTTAAAAAACTCTTTATAGTCGGAAAGATCAAAATTGCGGTCATACCAATAAAGATCCCAAGTCATGTCACCGAGAGTGATGGCATAAACCCTGCTTCCACCATTCGACTGCACATAGTTATTAATATCCTTGGCAACACCTTTAAACTGAGTGTTGTCCATATTTGAAGCCGTACCCCCTTTAGCTCTGTCGGCAAGGTGCATGTCTCCGAAGAAAAGCACCTTATAATTGCTCTGGTCAACTTTCTTTAGGGTAAAGCTTTGATTTTCGGGAACCTCTTTTGCAGATACAAGAGGACGATAGTGGTCCGGAAAAACGCCGTCAAGCGCGCATTCGTAACCACCGGGCACCGAAATAAACACATAACCGGACTCTTTCTCTGATTTCAGTTGGTAAACACCGTTATTATCAGTCTGAACTGTTTCCACACCGTCACTGACAACCACTCCGGCTATAGGACCTTCGGCAGACTCAACCACACCATATATAGTGGTGCCAGGTAAAATCTCGATCTTCCTTTCAACCATATTTATGGTTATCGTTCCGATTTGCACGCGGCGATCTCCGCGCTTCACGTCAAAGCGATAATTCCCTCCCTTAAAATCAGCAGGGAGACGGAATGCGAAATGAGCGGCGTCAGCTTCAGTCACAGCGCAGGAAGTAATGGTACCCCCCTCGATGAGATAGACAAGATCGGAAGTTTGCAATGTGTTCCCGCCTTCGATTTTGCAATCTTCACCTTTCACTACATCAACACTGGCGGGCAGGGTAACTTTGATTTCAGTTTCACCACCTGGAAGGGATCCGGGATCAGGATTATCTTTATTATCTCCACAACTCGGAAGACTGACAGACAATACACTCAACACCAGGAACGCCTGCAGCAGGCAAAGGAGTTTCTTAATCATGATTAAATAATGTTAATTCTTCTAAGGTTATTTTATATAGGCTTAAGTGCTTAACTCAAACCTGATGGTGATTTGCTTTTTAAGATTGCCTTGTATCACCCCGAGGAAACCTTCCGGTTTCCTCGGGGTGATACAATTAATGCATTAATTGATTTTTAAGTTCCTTAACGAAACTTTGCGTAAAATTATAGCAAAATTTCGTTTAGTGCAAATTTTTACACAAAAAATGTTTCGAAACGTAAATTTTAACTTAAATTTCATTAAAAACGAGGTTCTGAAAGCGATATCTGCGAATACCGCTTTCAGAACCTCACCGTGAAAATTAAAAAAATTATTTAAACTTTATAAATATTTAGACGCTGTTTAAAACAAAGGAAGTGTTGATGTAGAGTCGATATACTTACGTTTGAAATCGGCATCCGTCATGCAAAGCATAAGGATTCCCTGAATTAGAGTGAGAATCTGCCAGAGTCCGCAAGTAATCACGGATAAAAGTATCGTAATGAAACCGGCTCCCACCTTTCCAAGCACAAAATACTGAACGCCGAGTCCGCCCAATATGATTGCCATGATTCCGCAAAGGGTCTTCTTTGAAGTTATCTCCGCATTGTCCGCAATTGATTTACCACTATTCCTGTATGCCTCCATCAGTTCCGGAAAAGTGTAAAGAGGCATCCATGAACCACCGTCGCGGCTCACCGGAGTGTCATTGGAAACAGGATAAGCCATCATCTGCTCAAGGCTCATCGGACCGATAGTCTGATTGTTAAGAGTAATGTAATACATTGCCATATTCAGTTAGGTTAATTAAGATGCAATGCAAATATAACGGATTTTTGCAAAAAAAATGTTAACTTTACACATAAAATACGAATTTTAACATCACATCATGTCCGATTACAACGATTCCTTAAATATTGCCGACTCTAAAGAGGAAGAAATGAATATCACAGAATCCCAGAGTGCCAACATATCCCCGACAGACAAGAAGACCGTTCTGTCAGGTATGTTCCGCGACTGGTATCTCGAATATGCGAGCTATGTGATCCTTGAACGTGCCGTCCCCCACATCGAAGACGGATTGAAACCTGTGCAACGACGCATTCTTCATTCCATGTCTACTCTTGATGACGGACGTTTCAACAAAGTCGCAAACATTGTTGGAAACACGATGCAATATCACCCCCATGGAGATGCGTCGATAGGCGACGCGCTCGTGCAACTCGGACAAAAAGACCTGCTTGTAGACACTCAGGGAAACTGGGGTAACATACTGACCGGAGACTCGGCGGCGGCTCCACGTTATATCGAGGCTCGCCTCTCTGAGTTTGCCATCGAAACGGCATTCAGTCCGAAAATCACGGAATGGACTTTGTCTTACGACGGACGCAAACGCGAACCCGTCACCCTCCCTATGAAATTTCCGCTGTTGCTCGCGCAAGGCGTAGAGGGTATCGCCGTGGGTCTTTCATCGAAAATATTGCCCCATAATTTCAACGAAATCATAGATGCGGCTGTGGAATATCTCCACGACCGCCCTTTCAAGCTTTTCCCGGACTTCCAGACAGGCGGACTGCTGGACGTTTCAAAATATAACGACGGCGGTCGCGGCGGCTCAGTGAAAGTAAGGGCAAAAATTGAAAAAATAGACAACAAGACTCTCGCTATCACGGAACTCCCCTTTGGCAAAACCACCTCCACCCTCATATCTTCAATATTGGGTGCAATGGAAAAAGGGAAAATCAAGATACGCAAGGTTGATGACAACACTGCCGCCACTGCCGAGATTCTTGTGCACCTTATCCCCGGAACATCTTCCGACAAGGCAATAGATGCACTTTATGCCTTTACAGACTGCGAAGTGTCCATCTCCCCAAACTGCTGTGTGATACGTGACCGCAAACCTGAATTCCTTACAGTTTCCGATCTTCTGCGATATTCCGTAGACCACACTCAGGAAATGCTGCGTCAGGAATTGAATATAAAACTGAGCGAGACAAGGGAGCAGCAGCTCTTCTCTTCTCTTGAGAAGATATTCATCGAAGAGCGTATGTATAAGGATGAAAAAGTGGAACAAGCGCGCGACATGGAGAGCGCTATCAGACGAGTAGACGAGCTGATGGATCCATTCAAGCCATCTTTCTTCCGTGCCATCACGGACGAAGACCTTATACACCTCTGGGAAATAAAGATGGGACGCATACTGAAATTCAACTCCCAGAAAGCTGATGAAAAGATAGCCAGACTTGACGAGGAAATAGCCAAACTGGAATACGACCTTGACCATATAGTTGAATTTACAGAAAAATGGTATCTGCATTTGAAAGAACGGTATGGCGACAATTTCCCCCGGCGCACGGTGATCCGCAGTTTCGATTCCATCGAGGCAACCAAGGTGGCGGAAGCCAACAAACGCTTCTATTATGATCCGGAGGGTGGTTTCATCGGAACAGGACTTAAAGACAAAGAGTTTAAGTTTACTTGCTCCGACATTGACGATATCCTTGTCATATATCGCGATGGAACGTACAAGATCGTTCGCGTGCAGGAAAAGTTCTATGTCGGCAAGAAAGTGATACATCTCGGTGTATTCAAAAAAGGAGACAAACGCACCATATATAATGTGATATACCGCAATGGCAAGCGTGGCAATTCATACATGAAGCGTTTCTATATAACAGGACTCACACGCGATAAGGAATACAATATCACAAAAGGCGTTGAAGGCTCACGTATCGAATGGCTCACATGCAATCCGAATGGAGAAGCGGAAACCGTGCGCGTTACGCTCAAGGACGAAGCAAACGACACCGGACGCAGGCCTCGCAACCTCGAGATTTATGTCAATTTCTCCGAACTGGCGGTAAAAGGTAAGGAATCGCTTGGAAACCTTGTTACGAAATATCAGATAAAGAGCGTCTCGCTTGAACGCAGGGGATCAAGTACTCTGGGCGGCAGAGAAGTCTGGTTCGACCGCGATGTGCTACGCCTCAATTATGACGGCCGCGGCGAAAGTCTCGGCATATTCCAGGGTGACGACAAGGTGCTCGTGATCACAAAGGACGGTGAGTTTTTCACATCCACATATTCCGACACCAACCACTATGACGACAACATATCGCTCATTGAGAAGTTTGATCCGCACAAGATATGGACACTCGCCCTCAACGACGCTTCACTTGGCTATCCCTACCTGAAACGTTTCGAGTTTGAAGTGTCTGCAAAACCTCAAAGATTTGTGGGCAGCGAACCGGAGTCAAGCGTAATACTTCTTACAGACACTCCCTTTGCCCGTCTGGAGGTGACATTCGGAGGTGCGGATTCCGTCAGGCCTCCATTGGAAATCGAGACGGAAGATTTTATCGGAGTGAAGAGCTTCAAGGCAAAAGGGAAAAGGATTTCTACCTATAACATTGCAGATATTGTAGAACTTGAACCTACCCGCTTCCCCGCCCCGCCGGAATCTCCAACAGAAGCAGAGTCTGATCAGGAACAAGATTCTGACATATCCGATCAGGATGACACCCTGGCTTCCGAGCCGGACACTTCAAACGTATCAATCCAACCATCACTATTCGATTAATCCAAAGACTCTTTTGTCTGTAATGATTAGAAAATACATATTGGCATTTGCAACAGCCATAGCCGGTTGCGTGCATGCAGAGGAATTGCCGCGACCCGTGGTGCAAGAATATCGTATCGAGATTGGGGGCGGCAATGCGCTCTCTTCATATCTTTCACCGTTGCGATATGACGGCAATATACTGGGAATATCGGGGCAATGGAGCAAAGCATCCAGATGGGCTCCGGAATCTTTGATCATGCATTTCAATGCCGGCGCAAACCTGCGTGATTACAAGAATCCCGCTCGCACGGCATCCATGATAGGCATTGACGGCATGTTCTCCTGGGGAATGTCCTGGCGGAAACGACTGCCATATTCCTTGCAGGTGACTGCCGGAGGCTCCATTGACATTAATGGCGGATGTCTCTAC
>CAMYSW010000024.1:0-14900 GCA_947297425.1 uncultured Porphyromonadaceae bacterium | reverse complement strand
GTATTAATTGGTGATGTGCTTGAAATTGTTTATCTTTCTTCGGGAGCGAGGATGCCGTTTCCTTCATCATCATATCCCGGATTTTGCTTTAGCAGATTGTTTGCGGAAAGTGCATTATGGGGAATAGGGTAGCGGTTGAGATTTTCATCATGGGAGGGAGTATGATCCCACCATGGTTCATGTACAAAATATCCCATGCGGATGAGGTCGGTGCGTCGGCGTCCTTCTCCAAGAAATTCAATCATCCATTCGTCAGCCATACGGTACATGTCCATTGTGTCGGGTGCGGGATTCCCATCACGCACCTCAAAATATCTCGATCGCACCTTGTTTATCAGTTCTGCAGCCTCTTTGGGTTGTCCGGCACGTAGGCGGCACTCCGCAAGCATATAGTAAACTTCGGCAAGGCGGATTCCCGGAAAATCGGCGTTCCAAGTCAATGTCTTGTCTGCATCGTCGGGAATAGGGAATTTTACGAGACGTATGCCGCAACTTTCATCAACGGCAAGAATGGTGGAGGGAGTGTTGGCATCAGGCTTCGGATATTTGGTGTATTGATACATCTGGTCGATCAGGTTCACCTGCTTGCCGAGGTCTTCCTTGTTTCCCATAACGGGTTCACCGGTCGGTCCGGCAAGAGGCCCGGCAAGGAACATGCCCACATATTGTTTGTTCCCCTTATATCTGTAATTCTCTTTACGCAAATCTTTACGGTGTAATTTGCCATAGGGACCACCAAGTTTTATTTCCGGGTTTTCCAGAGTGTATAGTTTGCCCATAGGATTTTTTGAAGGAGCGAGACAGAAGCCGTTCTGTCCTGCCGCTACATATGTGTTGTCGAAATATACACGGCAATTCTTGGGCATGGAACGTTGCCACCACCAAGAGAATTGTCCGTATTTGGGGTGATTATATTCCGATGGGGCTGTCCATATCATTTCGGGTGATTTGTCGTTGTCGAAACCGAAGATACCATGCCAGTCGGGATCAATTTCATATGGTCCGTATTTGCCGTTTATTATATCTCGGCAAAGGGTTTCCGCGTCAGAGAAACGTTCTTCACCGATATATGGCACAGCGTTGAAATACAATTGTGCGAGCATAGCGGCGGCAGCACCCTTGGTCAGGAAACCGTTTTGCGCATCGCCGGCTTTCTTGACAGGCAGTTTCTCAATCCCCTCCTTGAAGAGGTCTTCTATAAAGTTGAATGTTTCACGCGCTGTGGCGCGGGGACGCATGCCGTGATCGTCACCTTTGTAAAGCGGCAAGCCACCGAAATAATCCAGCCCTCTCATATAGAACCATCCAAGGAGGGAATGCAGTTGCGCCTGAGTCTCTTCTATATATTTCTCGTCAAGTCCGATTTTCTCAAGATCTATGCGCTGCAGGAATGTCAACGCCTCGTTTGTTCTTGACACACCTTGCATCACCCCGTTGTAGGTGGAGCGTATGATACTCTCGTTGGTGGTCCACTGATGGTAATGCATCCTTGCATAGTTGCCTCCGTCATACCAGTCTCCTGACGTTTTCGTGGGGCATATCATTTCGTCGGTTGAATATTCCTGTGCATACCATCTCTCATTGATTAGGAAGACCGTGCGGTCTACGAACGCGCATGCCACGAGTGCGTCGACTTTTTCAGGAGTCGTGGCAAAAATTTCGGGAGTGGTGCTCGTATAGTTTTCTTCGTTCATGTCGCAGGATGACAGTAGGCATCCTGCAATTGCCATGAGTGAGATATATCTTATAGTTTTCATTTGAATGTGAGTTTAGAAATTCATTTGTATGCCGAATGTGAAACGCGCTGCCACCGGATAGCCTATATTGGGAAGCTCTGTTCCAGGGAAAAGTCCGGTTGCCTGTACTTCCGGATTATATCCGCTATATTTTGTCCAACATGCCACATCGCGTGCCGTGAAATAGAACCGGAATGACTGCAGGTAGTCATTTGTCCATTTTTTCATGGGGAGCGTATATCCCAAGGTTATGGCATCTATCTTCAGGAATGAGCCGTCTTCAAGGAAATAGTCGGTGAGCACGTGGTCTCCGTCTTTTATGTCTTTATGGTCGTAATACCAATCGCGCAAAACGTTCGTTCCTGTTTTCGTGCGTATTCCGTTATA
Organism: uncultured Porphyromonadaceae bacterium; assembly: GCA_947297425.1. Taxonomy (GTDB): domain Bacteria; phylum Bacteroidota; class Bacteroidia; order Bacteroidales; family Muribaculaceae; genus Lepagella. Next base: position 12,777 of record CAMYSW010000024.1, on the reverse strand, counting down.
CATGGCGTTGGCATTGTATATGTCGAAATCCAGCCATGAATGGAATTGCATGCTCAGATCGAAATTACGGAAAGACAGGCTGTGATCCATGGAAAGCATGCATTTGGGAAGAGCGTTGCCTTTATAGACCCTGTTTTCAGCTTTCAGGTATGTAGAATTGGCAGGAACGATATTGTTGTCTTTGTCGTATATCTGCCATTTACCTTCGTCGGAAAGTCCGGCGAAGCGGTATAGCCAGTATTGTCCGATGTTGGATTGTGCCGATATCCTCATCACGCTGCCTGGACTTCCGGGAGCGGGTAGGGCGGAGGAATCCATGTAGGCGCCTTCGTCACCGAGTCGGGATATTTTGGATTTATTCCCGGAAAGGCGTAATGCCGTGTTCCATTTGAAACCGTGGGTCTGGAGTATGGTGCCGCCTATCTCAAATTCCCAACCGGTGTTGGATAGGGATCCGATGTTTTTATAACAATGGTCATACATATAGTCGGGGAGAGGCACCAGCACGGAATAAACAAGGTCGTTAACTTTGCGGTGATACCAGTCGAAACGACCCCATAGACGGCCGTTAAACAGAGAGAAGTCCGTTCCTATGTTAAATTCGTTTTTCTGTTCCCATTTGATGGCGGGGTTGAAGCTTGCCCCGGTGCCGTAGGCGTGTATCCATTGTCCGTTTACCGGATAGTCGCCATAGTATCCGACAACAGGTGTGTAAATGCCCGAAGGGATTCCGTTGTTACCGGTAACCCCATATCCGAGACGGATCTTTAAATCGTTGACCCATTCCACATCTTTTAGCCACTGCTCCCGATTGATGCGCCAGCCGCCTGACAGTGCCCAGAAATTTCCGTATCTGTTTTCAGGTCCGAATTTTGAAGAACCTTCACGACGGAATGATGCCATGAAAAGATACCTGTCGTCATAGGAATAGTTTACGCGACCGAAGAACGCTATCAGTCTTTGGCGCGTGTCTTTAGTGGACCCCATGGATGCGAGTCCCTCTTTCATATCAGCGCCTTCTCCAAGGTTCCAAGGTCCGATCCCTTCTACCGTGAAATCTGAATTTGCAGCTTCGAAAGAATCACCGTGGTTCTCATTAAAACTCCATCCCGCCACTGCGTCAATGTGATGGTTGTCAAAGAAATCAAGTTTATAGGAAGCATAGGCTTCATATGAATTATATCTGTCTCGTCCGAAAGAGTGTGAGGCCTTGCCGTTTTTGCCGGTATCCTGCATTGACAGGTGCAACGGGTCCCACCAAAGCCATGTCCGGCTTTCGCGGAGGTCGATATTGGCGGTGCCGATAAGGTCAAGTCCTTTTATTACATGATACTTTATAGTTCCCGTTCCGGTGATCCATTGGTCGTTCGTGCGTCCGTCGCGATACATTATGTCGGCAACCGGACTTGTATTTGTGCCGGTCAGTCCGTAATTGTCAACATTATATTGATTAGGATTGTCCGGATCCATCAGCGGTATTGTCGGGTTTGCCTGCATTGCCGTGTAGAGTCCGGAGTTACCGCCGAAATTCACACGTGTCGACCTGCGAACCTGGAGACGCACATTCAGTTGGACGTGATTCTTAAACATATTGAAATTTGCGTTCAAACGTCCTGAATAATCTGTTCTGGAGTTTTTCTTTATTATGCCGTTGTCGTCTCCATACATGAGGGATGCATATACATTTGCCTTGTCGCTACCTCCTGTTAGCGTAAGGGTGTGCTTATGTGAGAATGCATTGTCATTTATCATTTCGTCATACCAGTCAGTGGCATAGCCATAGTCGGCACCATAGCCGTTCTCTACAAATTCCGTGACATATTCTTCTGCGGACAGCATCTGCGGACGTTTGCGGAGATGATCAATGGAAAATTCGTTAGAGAAAGTGCCTTTCACACGTCCGCTTTTTCCATTATGTGTGGTCACTATAATGACACCTCCTGCCGCACGGGTACCGTAGATTGCCCCTGCCGAAGCGTCTTTCAGCACATCGATAGATTCGATATCTTCCTGGTTTATGGAGCGTAGGTCTCCTCCCGGAATCCCGTCAATTACGATAAGCGGTCCTGAACTGCCTTTTACCGATGCCACGCCACGCAACTGGAATGTGGGAACGCCGTTGGGGTTGTTGGAGCTGTCTATTATCAGTCCGGGTATCTTGCTTTTTATAGCCGTGGCTATTGTCGATCCTCCCACTCCTTGCAGAAGGTCTTCTCCTTTTACGCTGGATATGGCGGTTGTGACCCGTTTCCGTTCAGTCGTGCCATATCCTATCACCACAACTTCATTTAGGTCCGAAGCTGATGGATAAAGGGTTAAACTGACCGGAGATGGATCTTTTACGGTCAGTTTGGCAGGATCGCAACCAAAATAGGAAACGTTCAGCTTGTCTCCTTTCTTGATATTGTTAAGACTGAATTTACCTTCAATATCCGTCGTTACAACATTTTTGCTTCCTTCCACTGAAACCGTGGCTCCGATCACCGGTTCGCCATCTTCATGAGAGACGACACCGCTTATCTTGAAGTTTTGGTTTTCTTCTTTTCCGGCTGTCTTTACCTTGGGAGATATCGCTATTATCTCATTTGACATCATGTAATATGTCAAACCTGTTTTATCCAACACCTTCCCGAGCACTGCCGATACAGGCGTTTGGGATAGTTTCAAGGTAATGTTGCGTACCCGTGAAACATCAGCACTGTTGTACGAGAAATGATAGGGAGTCTGTTTTTCTATAGTCTTCAAGAGACTCTTAAGTGACGCATCGTGAATGTCGATTGTCACTTTTGCATCTTGGGCAAATGCCGTCTGGGCTAAAATCGACAGACAGAAAATGCACAGGATGTGCCGTAATACGTTTTTCAATCGGTTCATAAGGTTAATCGAAATTGTTATTGGTTTTTCGTAAAGTCCAAGACGCAACTTTACATGAAAGGTACTATGTCGGATTGCATGTTATAAAACATGTGTTTAATGGGATCACTTACTTATTATTTTTCTTTTATCTTTAGCCTGACGTTGAAGATACGCTCTATGACGTCAATTGAAAGTTGCAGGTTGTCAGTTGGTATTGTGCCGGTAAAAATGTTGTTGTCAACATTTGTGCCTTCCACGATTATCTTGCAATCGTAATACTTTTCGATAGTGGAAATTACGGTGTATAGGTTCTCATCGTTAAAACTGAGTTTTCGCGTGTGCCATGCCAGTATGTTTTCATTCTGGCGAGGTCGGCTAATGCTGATATGTCCGTTGCCGTAATTGAGTACTGCTTTCTCACCGGGATGTACCATGGCGTTCTTGCCGCTTTTTTCAGACAGTAAACTAACAAGTCCGGATTTAAGATATAGCACAGCCTCCGGTTCGTTTTTAAAAGCTTTCAGATTAAACTCGGTTCCCATAACGGTCACGTGTAATCCCGTGGCATTCACGGCAAACGGGTGTCGTGGGTCTTTTGTGACATTGAAAAAAGCCTCTCCTGAAAATTCGATATTCCTGTTTCCGCGTGAAAATGCGTCTGCATCATATGAAATAGATGACGAGCCGTTAAGCATAACCCGGCTTCCGTCAGGGAGTAACACGGATGCATGTTCTCCTTTTTCGGTTATGACTGCCATAAATGATGGGTTAGCCACAGGATGTGTATAATAATAGATGGTTGCAATCATGAAAACAGGCAAGAGCAAGGCAGCTATATTGCGCATTATATTGCGGAAGGATTTCCTGACCTCTTGGCTATCAATTTTCAGTAAATGATGAATATAGCATAAGATTTTTTCTTTATGCGAGTCATAGCGGTCGTTATTAACGGTAGGATGGTTTTCCCAATCTTCAAAAACAGCTTTATTCAGCTCTTCTGGGGGGATTGAATGCAGCTTGTCGCGAAGAATCCTTAAATCCTCTTTTGATAACCTGTTTTCCCGATATTTTCTAATGAGGTCTTTCATGATCGTTTGGTGTTTAAAATAGTGAAGTTGTTTAAACAGCTTCAGTTGTGAGGTTATGTGGATGATATTAATCCACAGGCAAAGATTATGATTAAGATGAAACCGATATCCTGAGAATCCAGGTAGCTTCTGATTCTTTTCAATCCGCTGACGAGTTGGTTCTTTACCGTTTGCTCGCTGATGTTGTAGAGATGTGCGATTTCCTTGTTGGACATATAGGCGAATTTAGACAACCTGACTATGCGCTGTTGCATAGGTGGTAATTTTGAAATGCCACTTTCTACCATGTTTGCAAATTCTTTATATTCCAATAGGGATTCATCTTCCGTGCCTATTGTTTCGCAATAGTCGATATAATCTTCATAATGAGGGGAGCCTATATTGGTCCGGAAAATACTTATCAGTTTGTTTCTGGCTATACTGAAAAGATAGTTGCATATAGATTCATCGACATAAATACTTTTTCGGTTAAGCCACAACTTGATAAATACCTCCTGAACAATGTCTTCTGTATCTTTTTGAGATTTGGTGAAATTCAGGCAATATCCATAGATACGTCTGTAATACATATCATACAAAGCATCAAACGCATGGACCGATCCGCTTCGTAATGAAGCAATCAGTTTAGATTCGTTATATGTGCCTTCTTCTGCCATTGCCTGTTTTACCGCTTACTTAAGATTATCCGGGTCTTGTTCAATCCCGAGTTTTTTCAAGAACCAATTTCTGGCTTTGTCGCTCATTTCCTGCTCTTTCACAATTTCATGAATGCGGGCATAGCGACTGTTGAATTGACTTATAAGTTCACTGTTGCGTTCGGGATAATATTCGAGTGTCTCATATATTGTTGCCATCGGTCCGAAATCACTATTGACTCTAAGTTTGGCATATATGTTTTTTAATCCTCCGAATGCTTCCACGAAGCGTTTCATGTTGCCGATTGTTCCGTCTGTTATTTCAGAGTCTTCAGGTAGTGTCACTTCCACGGTGCGTTCAATGTCGCAGCTTTTCTCCGGAATATTTATTATGGAACATAGTTGGGTTGGATCATAGGAATATTGAGATTCTATCCCGTCTACTTTTACTTTCAAGGGTCTTGCCGTTGCCGGAATGCGGATTTCAAAACGACGGCTTGCCGGCATGTCGGCATATGATCCCTTGCGTGGAGATATAGTGAATGAGATCATACCCGGCTTGCGGTTGCAAATGACTTCCGTGAACGCATGCTCATTGTCATATTTCTGGTCGTCTCCGTTGTCTTCATATAATATGAAACTGCCACTGTTTCCGGGATATATAGTGAATGCTATAGGAGCGTTGTTACGGCGGAGTGTTTTCTCTTTTTCGGCATGAAGAGGTATTATGGAACCGGATTTTATATATACCGGAGTCTCGTCCAAAGTGAATTTACGTTTGTATGTCTTGCCGCCTTGAAGCATGGTCCCGGTGGCTTTCTCGTACCAATCTCCTTCTGGAAGCCATATGTCAATCTCGGAAAAACCATCAACACCGGGAGCTGTAACCGGCATTACGATCATTTGGTCTCCGAACATGTATTGGTTCTTCATCGCATATGCTTCGTCATTTTCCGGATAATCATAATACATGGGACGGCATATTGACACCGATGTGTCATGGCTTTTTCTTGCCATGGTATAGATATAGGGAACAAGTTCGTAACGGCTCTGTATTGCATCGCGGATAGCGTTTAGCGTATTGCGGTCAAAATTCCACGGTTCCTTAACGAGCCGGGCGTTTTTATTGGAGTGTGTCCGCATTATTGGTGCATATGTGCCGAACTGCATTGAGCGTATATACAATTCCGGGTTTGTAACGGTATCGCCCGCAGCCATGTAATGACCGCCAAGATCATGACTCCAGAATCCATAACATACGTTTGATGCTGTTGCAGTGAACCATGGTAAAAAATTAAGCGATTTCCACGTTACATAATTGTCTCCGGAAAATCCGATCTGATAGCGGTGGTTGCCAAGTCCTCCCCACCTGTGATAAAGCATGGGACGAACTTTCCGTTCTTTTGCCATTTTTGTGAAAAAAGTATAGTTGAGCCACCATGTGTTGCTGAGGCTGTCTATTTTTGAATCATAAAGATCTTGCTGCCAGTCGAGCCACCAGAACGTGACACCTTCATCTGTCATGGGGTTTAAAATATTCTTGAAGACACTGTTGACAAATCGTTTGTCGGATGTCACCCATGCCACGTCTTTTTCTGAAGAGGGATCAATTCCGTTTTCACGTGCCACGTCCGGGTATGCAGCTTCGAATTTCTTGATACCGGATGCCGGATGAAGGTTAAGGGTCACTTTAAGGTTTTTATCGCGTAAATAATTCAGGAACTTACGATGGTTCGGGAAAAGCCATTCGTTCCAGGTCCATCCGGTCCATCCACCATGCGCTTCATCCGTATAATGCCAGTCCATGTCGATTACCAATACTTCCAAAGGTATCCGGTAATCTTCAAAATCTTTGATTAGCTGTTTGAACTCATGTTCGGAATATGCCCACCACCTTGACCACCAATATCCGAATGCATATCTTGGAGGGAGGGGAATTTTGCCTGCAAGGGTAGTGAAATCTTTGAGTGCAGTCTTGTAATCATTGCCGTATGCCATGAAATACCAGTCTTGTGCACCCTTCTTGACTTTGCGAGTCTTTACCCATTCCATGTCGGGGTTATTATCGAATAAAAAATTTTTCGAATCGTCAATTAGGGTCCATCCGTCGCGAGCCAAAAGTCCATTGTCAAGTTTTCCCGGCACGGGATGTCTTTTCCCGTCTTCCCCTTTTTTCATCATGTCGGGTCCATCCCATTGGTCAAGGGTGCGTGTAGTGCCCAGAAGGTTGTTCTTTTGTTCAGTTCCGGGACACCATTTGAACGGCTTTATGTTTCCTGCCGATTCGATGAAAAGGTTGTCGGCTTTGAATGCACCCGAATTTTTTATGTATCGTAAGGTCATCTTCGGCGTGGAGACAATGATATTTTTGCCCTCTTCTTTAACTTCAGCAGAAGATACGGGATATTTGCGGCATACGGCAACAAGAGATCTGTCATTGATAAACTTGCCGTCGGGAGAATACTCCATCCGTATTAATCCGTCGGTCACAACCGTGAACCGTACGTGTTTGTCATGGTATATCACTCCGTCGGAGATTGCATCGTCAGCCTTGATACCAGGCATGGATGAGGTTAGAAGCAGAATGCTTGTCAGGAGCTTTTTGAATGAAAACCGATTCATAAGTAGCAAAAATTAATCGACATGTTAGATAGTTCGTTTCTTAACCATTCCAATGGTTGCTAGTAGGGACGCAAATTTTAAAAAAAGTACTAAATCAGGGCGTGTGTTCTAAAACATTATTTTTCAAGCATCGATGTGGTTGTGATGTTAAATGATTGAATTATAATAATGTTGACGTATTGTTCGTTTCTAAATTATTTAAACAACTTCTATAAATGAAAACGAATATGGAAAAGAATGTGAAAGGTATAGTGTGGTCGGTAGCTGTATTGGTGGTTGTTATAATAGGAGCGGCTTTCCTTTTGCCATGGTATAATGTATGGCAGCAAGAGATGGCGGGTAAGGCTGAATTTGCAAAAGCAGAACAGAACCGTAAGATAAAGATAGAGGAGGCTAAGGCAAATCTGGAAGCCGAGAAGTTGAATGCGCAGGCGGAAGTGGAGCGTGCCAAAGGAGCTGCGGAAGCAATCCGCATAGAGAACGGGAGTATCACGCCCACATACATCCAATATCTCTGGGTGCGTCAGCAGTCCAATCTCAACAACAAGACGGTTATCTATATCCCCACCGAATCCAACCTTCCTATCCTCGAATCTCCCCGCATGCTCCTCGACAATGCAAAATGATGGGAAAAGTGGCAGTCATTAAAGCAAACGGTTAAGAGATACTTTTGAATTAGATAATAGACAGGGAGAAAAACAAAAGAAGAATACAGCTTCTAAAGGTTGCGCATTGGAATATAAAGCGTTATTAATTAATTTTTTAATAAAAAGTTAAATCTTTGTTCATTCCAAATAACACCTTTATTTTATAGGTGTCGTTGCTTTCAATTATTAACACACGAAAGAATACCATACATCGTGGATAAATCTATTTTTTTTCGTGCATATTATTGGGGAGTATCAATTCATATCATTAACTTTACACAAAAGAAAATTCATGGTTAAACAACGGATAGCACGGCAATGTGAATGTGCGGAACTGTCAACGATATCAAAACGAATAATTTGACACGAACAAAGAATATTAATGCTCGCTAAAATAATTCAGTATGGATGTAATTTCTAAGGAATATCCCAAATGGCGCAATGCAGTAGTACGAATCCCTCCGATAGGAAGAGACGCACGAATCGGCAGCGTGTTCAATCACATTTTTTCTATAATGTACCAGACTGAACAGACTGACACAACCAACGGAGAAAAGGTGATTTGGGATTTTTCTCAATGCAAATTCCTCCATCCTTTCTTTCTTGGTGCATTGTCAATACTCAAACGGCAATATGGGGATATAATAAAAATGCAGGGCATAAAGGCTGAAATTTCTGGCTATTTGGACACTGTATATTTTGGCTGTCCGCTGTCTATTCTTTCCGAAGGTAACGATGACTCCATGTGGGGCAAATACAGAAACAAGACATACTTGCCTATATGCATGTTCCATCCATATGACAACTCGTCTCTAAAGGCACAGGAACTTGTGCAGGCTACAATAAAACATCAGCTTTCACGAGATAACGGAGTGCATGGCGTATTGTCGTTACTTCTTGGGGAGCTGATTGACAATATTACCGAGCATTCAAAAAGCAACGAGGGTTATCTTTTCTGTCAGTCTCTCCCACGCGAAAAGATGCTTTATGTCCTGATAAGTGATACAGGGCGCTCAATTTTCGCTTCCTACGCTTCGGACGAACGTTATGTTGATATGTTGACAAATCTTGAATCCTCAGCTCTATTATTGGCACTGAGTGGAAAATCCACAAAGGACCGACCGGAAAATGAGAATCGCGGATATGGCATATCTAAATCAAGAAGGCTCATAATAGATGGACTTGGCGGTGAGTTTTTTATATTATCAGGATCTGCATTTGTTAGATATGATAACAACGGGGATTCAGTTGCTGATGTCCCCGGTGATTTCAGATGGAACGGCACAATAGTGTTGTTAAAAATTCCAACTGAAATCCCTAAAGATTTCAATATTTATCCGTATATTTGCTAAAAAACAGGAACTATGAATAATGTAATACCAATAGCGTCCTTGATAGGCAATGATTTGAGGACGCGCTCTTTCTTCAGGCGCGATATAGAAAGGCTGACCAGTCCATGTAACCACATTGTCACTCTTGACTTTAATGGTGTACGATTTGTTTCTCGGTCAGTTGCAGACGAACTCTGCGAAATATTGCAGGAATATCCCTTTATGAAATTGACCGGAATGACTGGAGATGTCAAAAAAATGTATGACATTGTGGTAAGAGGCAGGAAATCTCCACGAGTTTATTCAGAGGTTAATATCGAGGTTGTCCACTTGAAGACAATGAAAGACATGGAAGATTTCTTCTCTACATTCTAACTCATTGGTAAGCGTTTGCAGAGGGAATCGATAATGCAGAATAATTAATTTTAATCATATATGGAAACTTTTATCTCAATAGTAGTGATCATATGGAGCATTCTTTGCCTCGTTTTATTCTTTAAATTATGGGGGATGACCAATGATGTAAAGAAGATACTTGAAACGATCACGCCAAAGAAAGAGATCGTTAAACCTACTAATCCTATCAAACCTGAGGATATGGCAAAGAATGAATGCATAATGCTCAAGGGTGATACACTGACTACCAATAGTGGCAGTTTTGCTTATTACGGAATTTATGAAGGGAGACATGCTTTGTATCCGACAGACAAGGAGACAGAGGGAAATATTTCTGATAATCCAAAAGCAATTAAGGATAGTCTCGGAAATTTGTACCTCGGACTCAGCGATGCCGATATGGTCTATCTGGTTGACAAATATAAAAGAAAATAATCATGGATAAATTCGCATTCTGGACATTGAAAGCCCTTTCATACGTTTTCATAGCCTCTGCTGTGGCATCTTTAATCCTTTGCTTGAATGAACTTGACGAGGGGCATGCTTCTATATTGCTTATTGGGTTATCTGGATTTCTTACTTCTCTTTTCTTCTCCGCGACAAGTCATGTTTTATGTCGAGTAATTGAAAGAATCTACTCCACCAGTACTGAAGAGGTGTCTAATTTTGAAGAATACGAGTAATTATGGACAAAACTTAAAAACTACCTTCCAGCTTATTGTGGTTATGAAATACCGGATAGAATATAATGAGGTTTGTTGTCAGGCTACTCTTCCCTTTTAGAAAGAATGTGCTCATGATAACCACGGATAGTGGAATTAAATTCCGCAACCACAAGACCATTGCAAAAGTCCATGGATGCACCATCTATTTTGCAGTCCCGTGCTGTTAAGGGCAAAAGGGAGCTGTCGAGAACGCAAACAAGATCCTTAGCTTAGAATGTTTTTCAAAAAACGCTGATTTCAAATATGTTATATAAGGTGTGCTAAATAAAGTGCAATATTAGATCAATGAACGACCGCGAAAAAAATAAACTTTTCGACACTTAAAATTGAGTTCTATCGTAGAATTGGCTAATTTTGTACTTGCCAGTTGGTTCTACACCCTTGTAGCGACATTCTAATTTTGCAGACTCATTAAAACAGATACCAAAATCTATTGCTTAAAAGAAGGGTAGCAAGCCCTTAGAAAGTCCTGATACGTCAGGTTTCAGTATTCATGAGTGCTTTCGTGAAGTGAGAATGTTCCTGCCTTGTAATATCTGCGCATCTTGCGATTATTGGAGTACATTGCCAGAAGTGCCATATGCACTTGTTCCTCTGTTGCCCATATTCCAAAGGGCAACTCTTCACGCTCGGAACTCAATCCTTTCTTAGGATGGCTTAGCCGCAAATCCAACTGGTGGATGATGCCATAGTCATGTTTGATGAATGATACTTCTTCCTGTTTCAGATTGTTTTGAAGAATCAAGAGATCGCAATAGTCAGTAATTTCCTTGAACACTTCAATGGCGGGTTCTCTTTTGCCACCGGCATGAAACGGTATTGAAGCGAAGCAGTAGGTGCGTTCGGCGTAATTCCATAATTCATACATTATTTCAAAGGCATATTGTCTGGAACAATCCTCGTAAAGATCGGTAACAAGTATTGCCATAAGGTCAATGTCAGAATGAAGCGCCTCGCGGCACTGAGTCATATTGGTAAGCAGAATATGCTCGTCATCCTCTTCGCCATGAGCCTTAAGCCGTTGTTCGTAAGAATCGCAATACACAAATTTGATGTCATCATAAGTGCCTGTTGCCCTCAATTGGTCAACAATCTCGCCGGCAAAGTATCCTAATGCCTCCACTCTGTATCTGTTAATTGTCTCTTTTTGAATATTGCGTCTCAAAGTTATGTCGATAAGTTCCGTTGATTTTTCATCAATCTCCGTCATATAGGATTTCAATCGGCGTAAAGAAGAATTGTTGGATAAAGTCACTTTTGTCAGTCGGGGACTAACCAGACACTCTAATTCTTACAGTTTGTTATTTTCGGTAAGTATCAGTTCCTCAAGAAAACCGCTATAGCCACACGATAGCTTGCGAAGAGCAGGTGCTGTATGTAAATCAAGAATTTTGCAATGGCAATTAAAGGCTTCAAGTTCTTCCAAAGCAGGGCATTTAGTGAAGTCTGTTTCCGGTAGATGGCTGATGCTTATTTTGCGCAAAGCCGGACATTGGATAAATTCAATGTGGTTAAGAGTCATTTCGCACGGTCCATTTTTAAGTTCAATAAGCGCATCGGATGATTCAGACCAAAACTCAATTTGATAAGTTTTTTCAGATTCATATTTTTCGTAATAATGATCGATGCGCGAAAGTTTTGTCTGTAAAGGTATCAATATAGATTTTGCTCCATATCCCCATAATACTTCGACTCTCGTATCATGCCTTAGTCGGGCTTCAAACCATGTATGATGTGCTGAAGACCATTGTTTAGTAGGTGTTTAGTAGTAACTGATAGTTTCAACAGTTTATGAATCTTTGTATCTTTCATGCTTTGCAATTTTGTATATATTGAAGTTGTTTAAACAATTTCATTAGCTTCTAATTCTTCCGGCAGGTGAAGTTATTGCCTATATTAAAGCGTGTCGGCCTCATTCCTCTATCGGGCTGATGGTGTTTTGTTCTACAAAATTATAACCATGATGTCTCATACTGCGATACAATAATTGTTGGCTTAATATCAAGACCTCTCTGAACTTCGGGAGGATATCGAATATACTGTTTCCCGAAATTCCGATGTGATAGGTTACAATTCCGCGCCATTGCTGAAGATTATAGGTGACTTGATCGGCAATCGGGAAGAGAAAGGGGAATCACAACGCGTCTACCGTGTGGAGCAAGGAGGTGACATCGGTTATGTGGAATGGCAGCAGGCTATCGAGGCGTTGAGCTATCAAGTCAAGACAGAGTCAGATCTCTACTGGAGTCAGGCGCAGATGCCAGACATCAGTTTCCAGAACATGAAAGACCTCGGCAATATCGGCTATGATGCCAGGCAGACGCTTTTTATGGACGCACACCTCAAGATCGGTGACGAGGAAGGAGTGTGGGTTGAAGCGTTGGAGCGCGAGTGCAACATCATCAAGGCGTTCCTCAGGCAGATGAAGGTTGAATGGGCATCGGAGATCGACAACGTGGGTGGCGAGCATATAATCA